>JAIVTC010000296.1:0-3218 GCA_048629055.1 Candidatus Bathyarchaeota archaeon | reverse complement strand
CGGGACAGGGCGCATCCAGATTATGCGCCGCGGTGTAGCACTTCTGCCCCACCCGGAGTTTGTCGGGACACCCCGTCTGCTCACGAAACGTACGGTTCACCAGCAGCATGTTGTAGTTATCGTCGATGATGCGCACACCATCGGGAATAGCGTCAACCATGCTCTGAAGGAATGCCTCTCCCTCCTCCGTCTGACGCAGGCTGGATTGAAGATTTGCGGCCATCAGATTGAAAGTTTCACCCAGAGCCGACAACTCATCGTTGCCCGGCAGTATGACACGGGTATCGAGCCGGCCATGCGCAAGGGAGTGGCTGGCGGTGTTCAGAGACTCTACCGGCTGTAAGATAAAGCGGCGAATAAACCACCAGCCGCCTAATAGATTGATGATGACGATCAGCGCTCCCGCACCCATGAGCATCAGTGTCGTCTTGCGCGCCTTGTGACGAATCGGGGCGGCGTCATAATCCACGATCAGGACACCATTCACGGGATTTTGCTCCACCGGGCCGTGGCACTCCTGACACTGTGGTTTGTTATGCACGGGATTGATGCTGCGCAGCACCTCCGCACCTTGCTCGTCCTGCATGAAATATGTTTGAGGGGTGGAATGCCGAATCAACTCCTGATCAAGGATCAGACCCATCGATTCCGCATGACTGGTAAAACGCACCTGGCCAAAGGGTTCGGTGATCATCACTCTTCTGATGTTGGGTTGTTCGCCCAGGCGGTTCACAATAAAAACCAGCCCCTCGAGATCACGCTTGAGCATAGCGTTCTCCAGTGACGACTGCAGCAGTCGATTGACATCACGCGCCGCCTGCGCCCGCTCCTGTTGCAACTCGCTCTGGTAGAAAGCGAAGAACAACCCCAAAAAAACCAGCGAGCTGACGAAAAACCCGGCGACCGTGGCCAGGGTAAATTTATGATTCAGGCTTTTTCCAAACCAGTTCATCTCTGTCGTCGCTCCTAGTTCCAAGATTTTCATTCTACTTTGATAAGAGATCAAGTTTCTGACAATTTGTCAGGCGAATGAAATCTTTTTTTCTATTTCCCATATCGTTTCCGCTATCATAACCCTGTCTCATATGGACATTTCCCGCCTGGAAGACGACTGGCATGAGTTTTGCATATCTACATATAATCATCATCAAACCCTGGATCCCCGGAGAACGAACGATGCAAAAACCGTTTCACACCATTCTACCCGCACTGCTGACGATGCTCTTCAGTATCCCGGTTGCTGCAGTTGAGAGCAGCATCACCACCTTTGAAGAGGCGCTGGAAGAGACTGGCTGGTCGGTATACAGAACCTTCTCCGGAGATCTGGTGCTGACCACGCCATCAGAGAAGATGGCCATTCCCATAACGTCAGAAAATATCGATCTGGAAACACTAGGCAAAAAACTGGAAGCTGCCGGCTGGAAGGTGCAGCGCAAGACCGACGGCAGTCTGGATCTGCACCCGCGTGAAACAGCAGAGAGAGAAGAGGCGACCACTCGGGAGGAAGCACCCACCCCATCACCAGCCGACAAGCAATGGGAACAAATGCAGCAACAGCTCAAGGCAGCGGGGTGGGATGCATCACGCGACGCCGATGGTTCCCTGGTATTGATTCCTCCGGGTGAAACAGCAGAGACAACCACTCAGAAGGAGGTCCCCGTCCCATCAGCGGCCGACATGCAATGGGAACAAATGCAACAACAGCTCAAGGCAGCGGGATGGGATGCATCACGCGACGCTGATGGATCCCTGGTATTGATTCCACCGGGTAAAACAGCAGAGACAACCACTCAGAAGGAGGAACCCGTCTCATCAGCGGCCGACGGGCAATGGGAGCAAATGCAGCAACAGCTCAAGGCAGCGGGATGGGATGCATCACGCGACGCCGATGGATCCCTGGTATTGATTCCACCGGGTGAATCCGTGCAGGCAGCAGCGCCTGAAGAGGAATCTGCCGCACCCGAAAAGCAAGCCGATTCCATGCAGACGATGCAGGAGAAACTCAGGGAGACCGGCTGGCAGGTCACGGAAAACAGCGACGGCAGTATCCTTTTCTATCACCCGAAGCAGCAGCGTAGCGAGAAGGATACAATCCGACCCGCCCGCGGTCATGCACCGCCCGCTGACTTCAATTTACCGGTCACCAGTTGGGCACAAGCCCGTACACTGACACTGAAGTGGCTGAAGCTGAAATCCCCCGGCAACTTCACGGTGGGAAAGATTCGTGAGATCTACGATGTCTACCTGGTCAGCATCTTAACCAACTCCAGATCCGACAGACTCAAGCATCAGATCGCTATCCGCAAGAGTGACGGTCACATCATCGTGCTGAATAAGAGAGGACTGAGGGACGAGGACTGAGTACTGAGAGGGGCTTGTTCCTCGTTCCCACGCTCCTGCGTGGGAATGCAGACTAGGCTTCGACTATAACTCTGTACGCATTCCCACCGGAGACGGTGGGAACGAGAATCTCAGTCCTCAGTACTCGCTACTCAGTCCTCGCCCTTCCCCTGACAAATTGTCAGCCCTCCTATCATCATCAGGAAAGATCTAAAGAGATTACCCCAAGCCTCTGTTCTTTATAACATCCTTTCTGTTTCGTAACTCTTGCCTAATCTCTACCCGGAGATCGCTGAACCTACAGGCAACAATCTGTCCTGACACAATGTCAGAGATTGAATTTCAGCCTCCCGATTAGCAAGACGATCCGTTGTTTAGATATTTTTTTTTGCCCATACAAACAATTACTTAAATCTTTTCTGACGTATATGGCACAGACATTGCTAGATGTATCGTATCGAACTGCCAACAATGATTGATTAACTTTCAAGGAGCAACCGGAGCCATGAGGATCAGCACCTTCACAGCCGCAGCACTGCCACTTCTTATGATGTGTTCAGCCAGTTCACAGCTCTGTGCAGAATCAGAATATCCGGTTGCAGGAAGTGAACCATCGCAACGACCGCAAGGAGCGCCTGTCATCGAATGGGTAAAGCACGATAAGCGCTGGTATGAAGAAGCCCTCACAGGGATCAACCAACCCTATCCACGCAGCCTGTGGTTCCTCGACAGCCAGGGGAACTGGTATACACCGTTCGACCGGCCTGGAATGCCGGCGCCGTATGATCTGCGCGGATGGCATCAATAGATTATTACAAATTCAGAAAGAGGTTGTTAATTGAGTATTAATGCCTGTTTTTTGATGTTCCGGCTGGGTC
>JAIVTC010000295.1:0-9944 GCA_048629055.1 Candidatus Bathyarchaeota archaeon | reverse complement strand
TAAAGATTCCTACAACACCGGCTCCGACCACTACGAGTGGCGTGGTTATGCGGATGTTTCGCGAGGTGGTGTTTTTTGAAAGCCTGTTCAAGTCAACCATCTGGACCTGGATTTTTGCCTGGGCATTCCACATGGGACTGTTTGCAGTCCTGTTCCGGCACGGGCGCTATTTTCACGATCTGCTGCCGGCTGTGATTGTCGGACCCTTGAAATACGCGGCATTCGCCATGATCATCGGCCTCATCGGCCTGCTGGTGCGCCGTTTTACGGTCAATCGCGTACGTTATATCTCGGCGCCATCTGACTATGCAATGCTGATATTGCTGCTGTTGATCGGTATCAGCGGGGCGATGATGACATTTGCCAGCCACGTGGATATTGTCGGCGTGAAAGAGTACTTTCATGCCTGGATGACATTTGATTTTGACAATTTGATTTTGCCCCCGGATACCGTTTTACGGATTCATCTATTCTTCGTGGCTGTTTTGATGTTGATCTTTCCGATCAGCAAACTGTTGCACGCACCCGGCATCTTTTTCAGCCCGACACGCAACCAGGTGGATAACCCGCGTGAAGTGCGTCATGTTGCTGAGTGGGCGGAAAAGCTTTAATAGCCGGCTTGAATAGCGACTTGAACAGGCTCTTCAAGTGATCGATAGAATAATAGAAGGCAGACTGGAAATTACTCATGGCAACTAAAGAGTTTACAATCCCGGAGATTCAGGAGTATATCGAAGTTCCTGATGCGCCAATTCCGGATGCAACTGCGCATCTCTCGCCATTTGTCGCCAAGCCGATGCTCCAGGAACCGTTGGGTTTTCCTGGTGAAGTCGGTGATGACTGGAAAGAGCAGACCCTCGATGCTATGGGCGATCTGCTGGGCAAGTATCGCGGCCTGCGGGTATTTATGGATATCTGTGTCAAGTGCGGCTCCTGCACGGACAAATGCCACTACTATATCGGCACCGCCGATCCCAAAAATATGCCGGTTGCGCGCCAGGATCTGCTGCGCAGGGTCTATCGCCGCTACTTTACCTTCGCAGGAAAATTCTGGGGCGCGCTGGGCATGCCGGGTTTTGTCGGTGCAGCTGATCTCAAGCGCGACATGCTCGATGAGATGTACAGCTACTACCATCAATGCTCGGAGTGCCGCCGTTGTTCGGTATTCTGCCCCTACGGCATCGATACGGCTGAAATCACCATGGCTGCAAGAGAGATTCTTGCGCGTGTCGGCATTGGCCAGAAGTATGACAACGAGATTATCGGCAAAGTTTATACCATCGGCAACAACCTCGGACTTCCCGAGCGTGCTCTGGAAGACACCCTCGAGGGTCTGGAAGAGGATATCGAGGATGAGACCGGCGTTGCTGTCAAGTTGCCGCTGAATGTCAAAGGAGCGGATATTCTGCTGATCACTCCCTCGGCAGACTTTTTTGCCGAGCCCCATGTCGATGGCCTGATGGGTTACGCCAAGGTGTTCCATGAAGCAGGCGTCTCCTGGACGATAAGTTCAAGCGCCTCGGAAGCGGCTAACTTTGGCATGTTTATCGGCTCCTATGAGAACATGCGCAAAATTTCACTGCGCATTCGTGAAGCAGCGCTCGAACTGGGCGTCAAACGCATCATATTCGGCGAGTGCGGACATGCATGGCGCGTCGCCTACTCATTTTTGAACACCCTCGCGGGGCCGTTCGATTTTCTCGATCAGAACTACCCGATACCGCAGCACATCCTTGAATTCACCCTTGGTGAGATCGAGAAGGGGACGCTGAATATCGACAAGTCGCTCAACGATGACATGGTGCTGACTTTTCATGACTCCTGCAATGTTGCGCGGGCGTCGCGCATAACTGATAAGCCGGGTAGCCAGTTCACCGTTCCGCGTGCAGTGATCAAGGCGGTGTGCAACAACTATGTCGATATGGACCCCGACACTATTTATGAAAAGACCTTCTGCTGCGGCGGCGGCGGCGGTCTGCTGACGGATGATTTGCTTGAGTTGCGCATCAAGGGTGGTTTGCCCCGCATGACAGCACTGCAGACAGTCACCGAGGAGTATGGCGTGACGCACATGGCGGCTATCTGCGCCATCTGCAAGAGTCAGTTTACCAAGATTTTACCCTATTACGGTTTTGACATGGACCAGATCGTGAGTGTCCATCAACTGGTTTCCAGTGCTCTCATCCTGACCGGACAGGTGGATGAGGACGAAGAGAGAGAATCCGGGGAAGAGGCAGCTTGAGCCGCTTTCTCAACAGCAACTTAATTAACAGACTATTTCAGGAAGGAGAAATTCTATGGCCACTTCCAACGAAGAGATGAACAAAACAGTATCCTGGCGCCGTTTTGAAGACGGAGATCAGGATTGGGGCAGCTTTACGAATAAGATTTTTCGCGAAGATACCTCCTATAAGTGTCCTACATACGTGCATAAGACTCCGCCCTGTCAGGGGAGTTGCCCTTCGGGGGAGGACATCCGCGGCTGGCTCGCTATCATGCGCGGTATGGAAACGGGCCCTGAAGGCGTCGACTATACCGAGTATGCTTTTCGTCGCTCTACCGACGCCAACCCTTTTCCCTCCATGATGGGGCGCGTCTGTCCGGCGCCATGTCAGGATGGCTGCAACCGCAACGATCTCGAAGATTTTGTCGGCATCAATGCGGTCGAGCAGTACATCGGCGATACGGCGCTTGAGAACAACTACACCTTTGCCGCTGGTGAGAGCACCGGCAAAAAGGTCGCCATCGTTGGCGGTGGCCCCGCAGGCATGTCTGCAGCCTACCAGCTGCGGCGTAAAGGCCATGCTGTGGTTGTCTTCGAAGCGCTCAAGGAGCTTGGCGGCATGATGCGCTACGGCATCCCCAACTATCGTATTCCACGCGACAAACTGGCCGGTGAAAACCAGCGCATTGTCGATATGGGCGACGTAGAAGTGCGCACCGGCGTTCGCGTCGGCAAGGACATCAGCGTCGAACAGCTGGAAAAAGATTATGATGCGGTTCTGTGGGCGATTGGTTGCTGGACAGGACGCGGAGTGCCGATCGATGGCTGGAACGATGCGCCAAACTGCCTCTCCGGTGTTGAATACCTGCAGGCTTTCAATGAAGGCCGCATGAAAGTCACCGCCAGGAAGCTGATCTGTATCGGCGGCGGCGATACCTCCATCGACGTCGTCTCGGTTGGACGCCGTATCGGTTGCAACGCTGCGGCGGGCAATCCGGAAGATGTAATACTTGACACAAGCGCAGTACAGGATCAGGCGCTCGCTGATGCAGCTGAGCCACTCGATGCGACGCTGACCTCGCTGTTCACCAAAGACAAGATGTTTGCTGCGCAGCACGAAATCCATGATGCGCTGCACGAAGGCGTCGATATCCTCGATGGCGTCATGCCTCTCGAAGTGATCGTCGGTGATGATGGACGTGCAACCGGCCTGAAGGTGTGTGACTGCACCATGGACGGTATGAAGCCTGTTCCAACCGAAGGTACCGAGCGTATTCTCGAAGCGGATCTCATTGTTGCAGCAATCGGTCAGGGCGGTGATATGGCCGGCCTTGAAGATCTCGCCAATGAGCGCAACCTGATCGATGCCGACAAGCACTACCAGGTGCCGAACAAACCGGGCCACTTTGTTGCCGGCGATATCGTGCGTCCGCATCTGCTGACAACGGCGATCGGCCAGGGCTCTATCGCTGCCGACAGCATCGATGACTACCTGCAGGATGGTGTCGTCGATGCGATCCGTCGTCCCAAGGTTGATGTGCACTTCTTCGATCTCGAAGACAAACTGCTGGAAGCCGGACTCAGCCCTGAGCATTTCGATGCTTCTATTACAGAGAACCAGGTAGGAACCGATACCGGCAACCTGGCAATTCATAACTATGAAGACCGCTCTTTTGCCGAGATCGTCGGTTCTGATGAACTCTTCCTCGGACACTTCGGCTATGAAGCGCGCTTCCTGCGGGAGGAGGATGTTCCCTCGTCGGATGATGTGCTGGGACACTTCCATGAGCGCATGATGAACCTCAGCGAAGAGAGTGCACAGGCTGAATCCAAGCGCTGTATGAGCTGCGGTATGTGCTTCGAGTGTGACAACTGTGTCATCTTCTGCCCGATGGACGCTGTCTATCGTGTCAAGAAAGACACCTCTACGACGGGCCGTTATGTTGCAACCGACTACACAAGATGCATTGGTTGTCATATCTGCGCCGATGTATGCCCGACAGGCTACATCAAAATGGGTCTTGGTGAATAACACGGAGATTGGCATGAAAGTTCGAGCTTTCGAACATGGCCTTTTGCTGATGCTTGCTGTGGCTCTACTTGCCATGGCGGGCGTATCGAGCGCTGCGGCCGACTGGGCCGACTGGAAAAGCGGCTCCTCCCGGGCTGCGACAGTGGAGAAATCCTGCGTGCGTGACGCGGCGTTTATGCGGCGCAACCACATGGAGGTGATCAAGCATGCGCGCATCGATACCGTGCGCAAGGGCGTTCGCGGCATCGATGGCAGCCTCTCGGAATGCATCGCCTGTCACGTCAACAAGGATGACAAGGGCGCTCCTATTCCGGTGAATCATGAGGGGCAGTTCTGTGCAGCATGTCATGAGTATGTCGGTGTTGCTCTTGACTGCTATCAGTGTCATGCCACCGTACCAACGCAATGAGTGGGAGTGAAGGCGAAGTGAAGAACACTCAGGATACAAATCAGAAACGCCGTCAGTTTTTGCTGAAAGGCGCGGCATTGTCTGCGGTTGCAGTGGCGCCTGGCGTGATGCTGCATACAGTGGCCAAAGCCAGGCCGCCAGGTGAAGAGGTTACAGATGCTGTGCGCTGGGGCATGCTGGTCGATGCCGCCAAGTGCGCCGACGGCTGTGACAGCTGCGTGCAGGCGTGCAACGATGAAAATGGTCTCAATCTGCTGCAGAAGCCGCACGATTTGGCTGACGACAAGTGGGACGAGCAGATCCCCAAGTGGATTCGCAACGTCAAGGTGAAGGATAATCTCACCGGCCATGTGACGAATCTGCCGATGATGTGCCAGCACTGCGAACATCCTCCCTGTGTCGATGTCTGCCCGACGACCGCTTCATTCAGGCGTGCGGACGGGATTGTCATGGTCGACCGTCATCTCTGCATCGGCTGCCGCTACTGCATGATGGCATGTCCCTACAAGGCGCGTTCATTCGTCCATGAAGTCGTTGAACACAAGCTGACGCGCACGCCGCGCGGCAAGGGTTGTGTTGAATCCTGCAACTTTTGTGTACATCGCCTTGACGATGGCCAGACAACAACGGCCTGTCAGGATGCCTGCGCCAAAGAGGGTCACAACGCCATTATCTTCGGCGACCTGAATAATCCAGACAGTGAAGTGTCACAGGCTCTAACGGAGCAGAGCAGTACGCAAATCCGTGCTGACCTGAAATTGAACACCGGCGTCCGCTATCGCGGCGTGTAATCGGGGTTGATGATGAAAAAAATCTATTTTAGAGAGTGGGGTCTGGAAAGCCGCAGCTACTGGATGCTGCTGGCGGTGCTTGCTGCAATCGCAGCTATAGGCGGTCTTGCCGCGCTCTACATGGAGCATAACGGTCACTGGGTGACCGGCATGAATAACCAGATTGTATGGGGAACTCCGCATGTCTTCGCCATCTTTCTGATTGTCGCTGCTTCAGGCGCATTGAATGTCGCCTCCATCGGCTCCGTCTTCAACAAGACCATCTACAAACCCCTGGCGCCGCTCTCGGCCCTGCTGGCGATAGCGCTGCTGCTTGGCGGCCTGCTGGTGCTGATTCTCGATCTGGGACGTCCCGATCGTCTCATCGTCGCCATGACCACCTACAACTTCAAGTCCATTTTTGCATGGAACATTATTCTCTATAACGGCTTTTTTGTGATCGTCGGTGTGTACCTGTGGACCATCATGGATCGCAAGATGAAGTGCTACTACAAACCGGCTGGTGTCACGGCTTTTGTGTGGCGGCTGGTCCTGACCACAGGCACCGGCTCCATCTTCGGTTTCCTGGTGGCGCGTCAGGGTTTCGATGCCGCGATCATGGCGCCCTGGTTTATCGTCATGTCTTTCGGTTTCGGCCTGGCGATCTATATGCTGGTGCTGATGGATGTCTTCAAGCGTGACAAGCGCCCGCTTGGCGACGCCATCATGCGCAAATTGAAAGGTCTGCTGGCGGTCTTTGTCGCTGCCAATCTGATGTTCATGGTGACCTTCCATCTGACCAATCTCTATGGAACCGAAAATCACGCCTTCGAAGCCTTTATCCTGCTCAACGGCGGTGTCTACACGGCGCTGTTCTGGATTGGCCAGGTGTTGATCGGAGGCCTGCTGCCGCTGGCCATCCTGTTTCACCCAACCCTGAGCCTCTCGCGTGGCTGGCTCACAGCAGCAGCCGTGATGGTTGTTGTCGGTGGATGGCTGACCATCTACGTCATCGTGATCGGCGGCCAGGCGTTTCCCATGGCGCTGTTTCCCAGCAAGACAATTCTCGAGAGTGGTTTCTACGACGGCGTCAACGGCATGGCCGCGAGTTATACTCCATCGATTCCTGAAATCCTGCTCGGTCTCGGCGGTGTCGCCGCGGCCCTGGTGGTCACTGTGATTGGCATCCGCATGTTGAAAATCCTGCCGCTCTCCCTGGCGGACGAGGTTGCAGACCCGCACGCCGGCATCTGAACTCTCTCTACTGTCAACAAAAACGCGGGGCGGTCATTTGGCTGCCCCGCGTTTTTTTGTTTCTCATCACGAAACGTCTATTATTTGTCATCTCGACGCAGGAGAGATCCTAACCCTACGGATCTGATTTGTTATAATTTTTCAAGATGAGCCACCTTTACCTCTCCGCTGCGCATAAATCTTCCGGCAAGACCACCATCACGATTGGTCTTTGCGCCGCCCTGCGTGAGCACAAGGGAGCCATCGTACAGCCGTTTAAAAAAGGTCCCGATTATATCGATCCACTGTGGCTCAGCGCGGCCGCACAGCGCCCCTGTCATAACCTCGATATTTTTATGGAGGGGGCGGATGCCAATCTACAGCGTTTTTCCAACGCCATGAGTGATGCTGATATCGGCCTCATCGAGGGCAACAAGGGGCTGTTTGACGGCCTCAGCGTCGATGGCTCTGACAGCAATGCGGCCATGGCGGAACTGTTGCAGGCGCCTGTCATCCTGGTCATAGATACCCGCGGCATTACCCGTGGCATCGCTCCGTTGCTGCACGGTTACGCCACCTTTTCATCGGCTATCCACATTGCCGGGGTGATACTCAATCAGGTTGGCGGGGAGCGCCACGAGAGGAAACTGCGTCAGGCTGTGGAGCACTATACCGATATCCCCGTCATCGGTGCTGTTGGCCGCGATCCTGCGCTTGAGATCGATGAGCGGCATCTGGGGCTGATGCCGAGCAATGAACATCGCCAGGCGCAAAAAATCATTCGTCAAATCAGCCATGCTGTGAGGCAGAGTGTCGATCTGGATGCGCTGATCTCTATTGCGGCAACTGCTCCTGACCTCTCCAGCGGGAATAAAGGGCAACCTTTAGTGAGTCCGGATATCCGCATCGGCATCCCACGCGATGCCGCTTTCGGATTCTATTACACGGGAGATCTCGATGCACTGCAACAGGCGGGCGCCGAGTTGATCTTTTTTGATACACTCTGTGACCGGCAGTTGCCGCAGGTTGACGGCCTCTTTATTGGAGGCGGTTTCCCGGAGAGCAGCATGCAGGCGCTCGAAGCCAATAACAGTATGCGCTCACAAATCGCACAATTTATCGAGGCGGGGAATCCGGTCTACGCCGAGTGCGGCGGCCTGATGTATCTGTGCCGTTCTTTGCGTTGGAATGGTAAACTGTGCCAAATGACGGGTATAATCCCCGCTGATGTGGAGATGATGCCGCGTCCCCAGGGGCGAGGTTATGTGCGGGTTGCAGAGACGGGTTCCCACCCGTGGCCACATCAGGATATGCAGGGAGACGAGATTCCTGCGCATGAGTTTCACTACTCAAAACTGAAAAATATTACCGGCCCGCTCAATTTCGCCTATCGCGTAAAGCGGGGGTTTGGAGTCGATGGCTGCAATGACGGCATTGTCTACAAGAATACCCTTGCCAGTTACACGCATCTTCGGGATGTAGAGGGGCATCATTGGACGCAGCGCTTTGTCAATTTTGTACGCGCCTGTAAAAGAGAGGATTAAATGTTCAAGGTAACACCGACAGCAGCGACACAGATTCAGGATTCAGCATCACAAGGAGGCGCTGAGGGTATGGCGCTAAGGTTGGCGGTAATCAAGCATGATGACGGCTCCTACGACTATAAAATGGGCTATGACGAGGTCAGCGAAGATGACATCAGTTTCAAATCTGAAGAGGTCATGATCGTCATCGCTCCTGAATATATCCCGCTGCTTGATGAGACCACGCTTGATTACGTCGAGATGGACGATGGCCAGCATCAATTTATTTTCCTCAATCCCAAGGATATCAATTTCGTCCCGCCGGAGACCGCGTAGGTTAATCATCTGGTAGAATGAGAGTTCTTTTTTTACCACAGATGCACACAGATAAACACAGATTAAGAGATGACATAATATTTGTGTGCATCCGTGGTTAAATTATTTCTTATCCCGGACAGCATCCTAGAATCCTTGAGTGGCCAACATCTTTACAAATGAGTCAAATTCCAAAAAATGACTCTCGCCAAGGCGCAAAGACCGCAAAGATTTTTCTTGGCGACCTTTGCGTCTTTGCGAGAGAAATTGTCACTTTCATGCCTCGTCAGTCTGAGACCAGGTCTCGCTAGACTATTCAAGTGACTCTTGCCTCCCAGGATGCTCTGCGCATCAACGTGCTGCTGGCCAACAAACCCCAGGCGATACGCATCCACGAATCCAGCATGACGCTCTATGGCCTCTCTGAAAAAGGGGAGCTGAAAGTCGAGCTTAATCCTGACTGCCGTGATGAGCAATATCTCAAGAAGGTCAAGGAGATGCTCTCCGGTTATGTGCTGGGATCTCCCGGCGGTTATCCGGTCTATCTGCAGCGCTGGACGCGTATGGGGCAGATGCGTGATGACAATCTTGAACAGCTGCTGCTGCTGGGCGAGCCCGAGGCCGTGATTGCTCTGGCCTGTGCAGCGGGGATCAGCGATGAACTTGCGCGCAGGGCATGGTGGGTGCAGGAGGATGCCGAAAACGCACGCCGCATGCTCATCAGTGATGCTGTCAGGCAGGGTTCGATGGGGGCTGTTCTCGCCGCCTACCTGGTTGAATACCTCCCATTCGAGAGTGAGCCGGAGCAGATGATGATGACGGTCGCCCTGGTGCTGCAGCAGGGACTGATCGATGACGGCATGAAAGCAGAGCTGTGGAAAAAGTCGCAGCGAAAAAACCCCTACCTGGTTGGGTTCCTCTCCTCCTGCGCCGATTCGATTCCTGATCAACAGTCTCCAACACCATATTTCTCGCAACTTCAATCAGCGCTCGATAATGAGTATGAAAATGTAGCCGCCCAACTGTTGCTGCGAGTGATGTCTCCAGCCGGACAGGCATTTTTGGCCACGCTCATCAAGGTGCTGAACAAGCCAACGACCCAGGAGATGGTGACTACAACCCTGGATGTGCTGGCCGACTACTTCTCAGCCATGCGGCCGCATGGCCGGGTCGATGAAACCCTAGATGCCCTCGAGCAGGATGCAGCCGGCTACATGAAAAACAGCCCGGCGGAAGTGCAGACCCTCATGCGCAAGTGTGCAGGTTGCGAACAATTGCTCTATTCCATGCGCCTCTTGTCAGGCATGAGCTACGGTGTTATCCGTCCCTGCCTGGGTGACTCCACGGCGATCGGTTCCCTGATGAGACGCAAGCTTGAGCCTGTCATGACGCCGCTGCTGCAGCATATAAAAAGTTTGCAGCATGCATAACCACTTAT
>JAIVTC010000294.1:0-6566 GCA_048629055.1 Candidatus Bathyarchaeota archaeon | reverse complement strand
TCACAGGGAGGCGTTCTAAGCGATAGTTGGGGATTCGGTGGTGAGGGTACACACCGAAGGTGGTACGAAAGGTGGTGCAGATGGCTTAAAACAAGGCTTTATGCGGGTATTTGGCGGAGGGGGTGGGATTCGAACCCACGGAGGGTTGCCCCTCGCCGGTTTTCAAGACCGGTACTTTCGGCCAGCTCAGTCACCCCTCCGCTGAGGAGCGAAGAATACATGATATTAGCGCCTCTTTTCCACTGTTTTCTGAATTAAACAGTGAAAATTTATTTCTCCTGTCAGGAAAGGTGTATTTTCATGATCTATTGCTATACTCACATAATAAAAATGAATCCTGGTGTATGGGATGATGCATTTATTAAAATACCAGTCTCGCTTGCACAACCTGGTACTTTAATTTCTTTCTCATCCCTATCAGGCGATAAAGGAGGGGGTATGTCAGCTCAACATCAGCGTCCGGTTTTTCTGAATCTGCTTCAGATTCGCCTGCCGTTGCCTGGTATCGCATCGATCATGCATCGCATCAGTGGTGTGGCAATGGTATTGGCAATCCCGTTTCTGGCATTGCTGCTTCACTACTCCCTGGCAGGGGCTGAAACTTTTGCATATCTGCTCAATCTGCTGCAGACCAGTCTGGTTGTAAAAGCAGGGCTGTTCCTTGCATTTTGGACGCTGCTCTATCATCTCTTTGCAGGTGTACGCTTTCTGCTCATCGATATCGAGATCGGTGTTGAAAAAACAGCGGCGCGACTCTCTTCGGCGATTGTCATCGCTTTGGCTCCAGCCGCTGCATTACTGCTTACAGGAGCTGTTCTGTGAGTCGCCAGGCCGGCGGGCTGTGGCCATGGATGATGCAGCGGATCTCGGCGATCTATGTGGCGATTTTTACCCTCTATTTCATTGCAGTGCTGCTGTTCAAACCATTGGGCAGCTATGAACTGTGGCGCGCCTGGGTTGCGGCTCCCTTCAATGGCATTGCGCTGCTGCTTTGCTTTGTGGCACTGCTGCTGCACGCCTGGGTCGGCGTGCGTGATGTGCTGATCGATTATGTGCAGCCACTGGCGCTGCGCGTCACTCTGCTCTCCTTGTTTGCGCTTTGCTTTATCGCCATCGGGCTGTGGGTATTGCAGACTGTTTTTGGAGTGATGACATGACCATCCCGAGAAGACGCTTCGATACATTGATCCTCGGCGCCGGTGGAGCCGGTTTGCGTGCGGCGCTGCAGCTCTCTGACGCCAATATGCGCGTTGCCGTGGTCTCCAAGGTCTTCCCGACCCGCTCGCATACCGTTGCCGCACAGGGCGGCATCAATGCGGCGCTTGCCAATGTGCTGCCGGATGATTGGCACTGGCACATGTTCGATACCGTCAAGGGGGGTGACTATCTCGGCGATCAGGATGCGATCGAATTCATGTGCCGCGAGGCGCCGCGCATCGTCTATGAGCTTGAACACGCGGGCGTGCCGTTTTCGCGGCTTGATAATGGCCGCATCTACCAGCGTCCTTTTGGCGGTATGACGCAGGATTTTGGCGGTGAGCAGGCTGCACGCACCTGTGCCGCGGCTGATCGCACTGGACATGCCATTTTGCATAGTCTCTATCAGCAGAATATCCGTGTGCGCACCCATTTTTTTGATGAGTATTTTGCCGTTGATCTGCTGCAGGATCCGGATGGCGCCGTTGTCGGGGCACTGGTTATTGAGATCGAAAGCGGAGAAGCACTGATCATCGAGGCAAAAACCACGCTCATCGCAACAGGCGGCTGCGGCCAGCTGTTTCGCACCAATACCAATGCGCACATCAATACCGGCGACGGTATGGCAATGGTGCTGCGTGCAGGCATTCCGCTTCAGGATATGGAGTTCTTCCAGTTTCATCCCACCGGCGTTGCCGGCAAGGGGATGCTGATTACCGAGGCCGCGCGGGGGGAGGGGGGCTACCTGATCAATGGTGAGGGGGAACGTTTTATGGAGCGTTACGCCCCCCATGCAAAGGATCTGGCGAGCCGGGACGTGGTGAGCCGCTCGATAGCTACCGAGATACGTGAAGGGCGGGGTTGCGGCGCCGACAAGGATCATGTGCTGCTGCGCGTCGATCATCTGGGCGAGGAGGCCGTTGCAAAGAAATTACCGGGTATCCGCCAGACCAGTATCACCTTCCTCGGCATCGATCCGGCCAAAGAGCCGATACCGGTTTTTCCGACTGCCCACTATGTGATGGGCGGCATTCCGACCAATCGTCATGGCGAGGTTGTTGCTCCCTACAAGAAGGGACCGGAAGAGGCCGTTCCCGGACTCTATGCGGCGGGGGAGTGCGCCTGTGTCTCGGTGCATGGCGCCAACCGCCTCGGTGGCAATTCGCTGCTGGATATTCTGGTGTTTGGCCGCACTGCGGCCGAGTCTATTCTGGAGTATCTGCACAAAAACCCGAATCACGGTACGCTGGATGCAGGCTCCAGGGATAAGTCCGTGGCCAGATTGCGGCGCTGGAACGATAAGGGAGAGGGGGAGAGCGTCGACCAGCTCACGAGTGATCTGAAAAGAGTCATGGAGGATCACTGCGGTGTATTCCGCACCGAAGAGATGATGCGGCAGGGAGTTGTTGAACTCCACAAGATCCGCCAGCGTATGGAAACTGTGCGTTTGACGGATCATAGCAAAATCTTCAATACCGCGCGCATCGAAGCGATGGAGCTGGAAAATCTGGTGGATATCTCCATGGCTGTGATGCTCGGTGCGCTTGCCCGGGAAGAGAGCCGTGGAGCCCACTCCCGCATAGATTACCCTGAGCGCGACGATGTTCACTGGATGAAACACACGCTCTATTTTCTTGAAGAGGACAAGCTGGAGTGGAAACCGGTGCGAACACGTCCCCTGAGTGTTGACACTTTTCCGCCCAGGCCAAGGGTCTACTGATACAGGGTCTAATAATGAAACTCGATGTCTACCGCTACAATCCCGAGCAGCAGGAGAAACCCTGGATGCAGTCTTTCGAGGTGGAGTTGCAGCCGGGTATGATGCTGCGCGATGCACTGCTGGAGATCAAACGCCAGGATGAATCCTTCACCTTTCGCCACTCCTGCGGGGAGGGTGTGTGCGGCTCCGATGGTGTCAATGTCAACGGCAGCAACTGCCTGGCCTGCATCATGCCAATCGAGGGTCTGAAAGAGCCGATACAGGTGAGGCCCTTTCCCGGGCGCCCGGTAATTCGTGACCTGGTGGTCGATATGAGCCAGTTCTATCAGCAATATCGCAATGTCAAACCCTGGTTGATTCGCAAGGAGCCGGATCCTGAAGTTGAATTTCTACAATCGCCGCATGAGCGCGCCCAACTCGATGGACTCTATGAGTGCATACTCTGTGGCTGCTGTTCAACAAGTTGCCCCTCTTTCTGGTGGAATCCGGAAAAATACCATGGCCCGGCAGCGCTGTTGCAAGCATGGCGTTTTCTCGCTGACAGCCGTGACCAGGCCACGGATGAGCGCCTGGATGCACTCGAGGGACCCTATAAGCTGTTTCGCTGCCATACGATCATGAACTGCGTTGAAGCCTGTCCCAAGCAGCTCAATCCAACAAAAGCGATCGGGCAGATCAAGGCGTTGATGCTGCGCAAGGGGATTTGAGGGGGAAGGTTTTAGGTTGTTAAGTTTTAGGTTTTAAGTATGCTCTTAACCACCTAAAACCTAAAACTTAACAACCTAAAACCTATCTATATGAAAGATCTAACAGAGCTGGATCCGCAACGCCTCAAATGGCAGTGCCGGCGCGGTATGCTGGAACTGGATCTGCTGTTGATGAAGTTTCTTGAAGAGCGCTACCCTTCACTGAATGAGCAGCAGAAGCTGGCTTTCGTCGAATTGCTTAAAGAGTCGGACCAGGATCTGCACGGGTGGTTTTTTGGAGAGACACAACCGCTGGATACAGAGTTAATGGAAATTATTAAATTAATTAATTGAGCCTCTTGCAAAACCCGTAAATAGTGAGCTTTGTCATCTCGAACGAATGTGAGAGATCTTATTTATCAATAAGATAAGATTTCTCCTTTCAGTCGAAATGACAGCTTTTGAGAGTTTTGCAAGAGGCTCAATTTAATAATGATAAATATTTATATGCAAAAAATAGAATCAAATTATAGGATGTGCTGAGCTTGTGAAGCGCATCAAGTACGAATGATGCGTTCCTCAACACATCCTATTGTAGTGCTCCCCTGTCCGTTGCGCTTCTATAGCGGAATCAACTCGGTCACAGGGGTCTCGTTTTTGGTCTCGACCTTGCCATAGAGATCGTACAGCGCTGCCTGCAGGGCCTCTTCGATGACGGGATGGTAGAAGGGCATCTGCAGCACTTCTCCAACTGTCAGCTGCTGCTCGATTGCCCAGTTGAGCAGATGTGCAAGGTTCTCTCCTTTGGGCGCCACCATCTCACAGCCGAGCAGTTTTCCTGACTGCTTGTCGGCATAGACGCGCAGCAGCCCCTTGTTCTTGCCCATGATCAACGCCCGGCCAACCGGACCAAAAGCGATTTGTCCAATTGCCGTGGTGTCAGGATCGAGCTCTGCAAAGCGCGTGCCGATATGACAGATGTTGGGATCGCAAAAGACGATATTCAAAGGCGTCTTGCGACGAAAAGCGGTGATCTTTTCTGCAACAGCATTGTAGCCGGCAATACGCCCGTCATCTCCTGCTTCATGCAGCAGCGGGCGCTCGCCGTCGGCGTCCCCGGCAATAAATACCGGCAGCTCTGCAACCTGCATGGTATTGGGGTTGAAAATCGGGATGCCGTTGTCACCCAGCGGGATGCCGGCGGCTTGCAGATTGAGAGATTCCAGATTGGGGGTTCGTCCCATCGACACCAGTATCTTGTCGACAGTGGCGCTGTTGTCACCTGCGGTTACCAGCAGCTTGCCGGAATCGGTTTCGCTGATCTCTACAGCGGCGCCAAGCCACAGGGGATACTCCTTGCCAATGATCTCTATCGCCGCCTTGTTGACCTCGGGATCAGAGAGTCCGCCGATGTTCTCCGCCATGTCGATGCCAACCACATCGACGCCAAGGCGATGCAGTGATTGCCCCAGTTCCAGGCCAATGACGCCAAGTCCGATAACCGCCATGGAGGAGGGGAGGTCATCCTCTTCAAAGAAGTCATCGGTAGTCAACACACGATCGCCAAATGCTTTCCAGGCTTCGGGGATGATGGGCGTAGAGCCGGTCGCAATAATAATCTTGTCGGCATGGATGCGCTCACCATTGACTTCCAGCACATTGGGTTCGACAAAACGGGCATAACCCTCGATAAATTCATCGCCCATATTATCCGTGCTGTTGGAGAGCACGCGATCGACAAAAATATCACGCAGATCCTGCACATGCTCCATTGCTCGAGCCGTATCGAGAGACATTTGCTGATGACCATCGATTCCATAGCGGCCAAGAATTGATCGGCGGTGGTAATCTTCGGCAACCTGGATGATCGCCTTGGACGGCATACAGCCAACCCGCGCACAGGTGGTTCCGGCTTCACCGCCGTTGATCAGCACAAACGATTTGCCTGACGGCTTGACCTTGCCAAGCGCATAGAGGCCTGCGCTGCCTGAACCTATAATCGCCACATCAACATTACGTTTTTCCACAATTTTCCCTCGAATTTGAATAATTTTCGTGATTATACGGTGAAACAGCTATACAAAAGCCTGATTGTGGTATAGATTTAGCTCACGGTTTGATTTTCACTCGAAGAGCAAAGCCGTACAGGGAAGGTAATCAATAAAAGAGGATTTTATTATGAAAATCGTACGTATTCTATCCATCGCTTTTTTTCTGCTCGCCGCAACGCCTGTTCTGGCTGAAGTGGTCAATATCAACAAAGCTGACGCAGCTGCACTTGCAGAAAATCTCAATGGTATCGGCATGGTCAAAGCGAAAGAGATCGTCAAATACCGTGACACCCATGGAAAATTCGAATCAATCGAGGAGTTGGTCAACATAAAGGGAATTGGTGACAAGACCGTTGAAAAAAACCGCGACAACATGTCGCTGAGTAAAGGCGTGACCCAGGTGGAAGTCAGGGTCGCAAACAAATCATCCACGGAAGAGTAGCCTGATTTAACAGGACTATCATCCACTCCCTGGGAAAAACCGGCATTCAGTTGCCGGTTTTTTTTGCCTGGCCGAAAATCTCGCAATTTCTATCTGTTTTGCTATGCTGTCTCTCTGGTTTAATCAACAACTTCAGGTGGAATAACAGATGAACGAACATCCGGAAGATGCAGGCCTTCTCGCAGTACTATTGGAGAGAGGAGAAAAACATCGGCTCCCAAGGGCGCTTGATTTGAAAGAGAAGGTGGAGAGGGGCGAGTTGCTTGATGATTTTGACATCGAATTTCTGGAGGATGTTTTTGACTCCTTCTCTGAAAACAAGGCATTGATTGACAGACATCCCGAATACCAGCAGATGGTGGCGCACATGGCAGGTATCTACGCCAGTATCATGGATAGAGCCTCTGAGAACGAAAAGGCTGCATCGAAATAAAATAGTGGGTTTTGTCATCTCGAACGAATGTGAGAGA
>JAIVTC010000293.1:0-5001 GCA_048629055.1 Candidatus Bathyarchaeota archaeon | reverse complement strand
CGCTGCTATTTGAACAGCAGGTGCGTCGTGGCGATGTACTGTTGTGCCAGGGTGAAATATTGTTGGCCTGCGTTGACGTTAACAGTTTTAAAACCACAGCAATACCACAAAAAATTATTAGTAAAATGAGGTTCTTGCAAAACTCGTAAATAGTGAGTTTTGTCATCTCGCACGGATGTGAGCGATTTTGTTTATCAATAATTCAAGGTTTCTTCTTTCAGTCGAAATGACAGCTTCTGAGAGTTTTTCAAGAGGCTTGAACGCAATGAATTTAACCAATGATGAGAATATAAGTAATGTCCGGTGATATCGATATTTTTGGATTGATCATGGGCGCCAGTCCCGTGGTAAAAGTCGTGATGGCGATCCTGGTGCTTGCCTCCATCGCCTCCTGGGGCATTATTATCGATCGCGCCAGAGCAACATCCCGCGCCAGAAAGCTGTCAAAGATTTTTGAGAAAAAGTTCTGGGGCGGCACCGATATAGAGCGGCTCTACGAAAAGAGTGATGAGGACCGGGATGGTCCCCTGGCTGCAGTTTTTGTTGCTGGATTCAACGAGTTTACCAAACTGCAGGGTCAGCCGGAGATTAGCCGTGACGCAGTTCTGGGAGGATCAATACGCGCCATGAAGGTTGCGATGAACCGGGAAACAGAGAGCCTGGAGCGTTTCCTGCCGATGCTGGCGACGATTGGCTCGACCAGCCCCTATGTCGGACTCCTCGGCACAGTGTGGGGGATTATGACTTCTTTCCATGCAATAGGAAGTGTCAAGCAGGCGAGTCTCAGCATGGTTGCGCCGGGGATTTCCGAGGCGCTGATTGCCACGGCCATGGGGTTGTTTGCAGCAATTCCCGCAGTTGTGGCCTACAACCGCTACAGCAACGAAGTGTATCGTCTGGAAGGGCGTTTTGACGACTTCAGTGAAGAGTTTGCCAATATCCTGCATCGGCAGATGTAGTCATGAGGAGACGCGCCCGCACCAACAAGCCAATCGCTGAAATCAATGTGGTTCCCTATATCGACGTCATGCTGGTGCTGCTGATTATCTTTATGGTGGCGGCGCCTATGCTGGTCATACATGTCGAGGTCGAATTGCCGGTAAGCCAGGGGGATCCCGGCAGCGTTGCCGAAGAGCAGCCGCCGATCGTGCTCGGTGTGACCGATAACGGCCTCTATTTTCTCTATGACGATGATGGTGAACGCAAGTATCTTCCTTCCGAAGAGGAGGCGCTCGCTGCCACGCTGGCGCTGACAATCGATGATCCGGCCAGGGAGGTTATGGTGTATGGCGATAAAAAAGTGGAATATGGCCATGTTGTACGCCTCTTGCAGGCGCTTCAACAGAGTGTGGAGAAGGGCAAGCAGGTCAAGTTGATGACCATTGTTTCAGATGGGAGTGGCTAGTTGTTCGACCTGTTCAGAGGCAATCCCTATGCCTTTCTCCTTGCGTTGTTTTTCCACCTGGCATTGATGCTGTTATTCTGGGTGGCTCCGCAAGTCAGGTACATGGATTCTGCAGCCCCCATTGAGTCTCAGTTGGAGGATGAAGCCCCGCAAGATGATCCTGATACAGAGGTGAATGAAGCGCTGCCTGTGGATGCCGTTATCGTCGTCGTGGAGGAGTCGCAGCTAGTTGCAAAACTGCAGCAGCTGCAAAAGAGTAAAAACCGGCCGAATGTCCTGGGGCTCAGAATGCCCGAGGATCCACGCATCGTCGCAATGCGGAAAAAGGAGAAACAGGAGCAGCGGCGCAAGGAGCTGGAACAACAAAGAAAAAAAGAGCAGCTGGAAAAGAAGAGGGCCGCAGATAAAAAGGCCGTAGAGAGAAAGGCGGCAGAGAAAAAAAAGAGAGATTTGGAAAAGAAGAAAGCCGAGGAGAAAAAAGCGCAGGAGCTGGAAAAGAAAAAAGTAGCAGATAAGAAAGCAGCAGAGAAGAAGGCAACAGAGAAGAAGGCAGCAGAGAAGAAAGCAGCAGAGAAGAAAGCAGCAGAGAAGAAAGCAGCTGAAAAGAAGGCAGCCGACAAGAAAGCAGCGGACAAGAAGGCGGCAGACAAAAAGACAAAAGCTTCTGCCGGTGGTGCGAAAAGCAGTTCCGGCAAGAGTGGAGAGTCCGGCAATGCGCGTAAAAAGGGAGCCGATAGCGGCAAAGGGAAGAGTGGTGGAACCGGCGGCGGTGGAACAGGGCGCCACAGTGGCGGCGGCGGTGGGAAAAATTATGATAAGTATATTTCCCAGATCCGGTCTAGAATAACACGCAACTGGCACAAGCCTGCGGAGGTAGGTGGCGGCTTGATCACCGAGTTGCGAGTCAAACTATTCCCCGGTGGTGAAGTCAGAGAAGTAACAGTCACGCGTTCAAGTGGTAATCCGGTGTATGATCGATCAGCACTGGATGCTGTTAAAAAAGCTTCGCCACTGCCCGTACCCAGGGATAGTGGTTTCGACAAATTTAGAAGCTTTAAATTAAAATTTTCTCCAACTGGAATCAGATAATGCAAAAAGTTTTCATGCTATTCTCTGCGCTGTTGATGCTGCTGCCACTGTCAGCGCAAGCAGAGCTGACAATTGAGATCACCGGTGGCAACTCAAACGCCGTATCCATTGCCATTGCTCCTTTCAGTCAGGAGGGCGGCGGCACCCCGCTGACGGCGGATTTTGCCGGGATTATTTCGGCAGACCTGAAGCGCTCCGGTCAATTCAATCCGGTTGCACGCACGAGTCAGCCGCCAGCGCCTGCCTATGGCGCTCCAGTCAACACTGATGCATGGCGCTCCAGAAATATCGCTAACCTGGTGACCGGCCGAATTCTGCAAACGGGGTCCGGTTACAAGGTGCAGTTCTCTCTCTATGACACAGCTTCATCGCAGAAGCTGCTGAGCGAAACAGTCACCACGAAGATCAAGGATCAGCGTTTTGCCGCACACCATATTGCTGATCTGATTTACGAAAAGCTGACCGGACAGCGCGGCGCCTTTGCGACCAGAATTGCCTATGTTGTCGCCAATAAACGTCATCGCACACTGAAAATTTCCGACTCTGACGGCCACAATGCGAAAACCGTGTTCTCATCCAATGAACCGATCCTCTCTCCGGCATGGTCTCCTGATGGCAAGCGTCTCGCCTATGTCGCTTTTGATAAAGGCCGGCCGGGAATCTATGTGCAGACTTTGACAAGCGGCAAGCGCATACGCATCAGCAGCACTTCCGGCCTCAACGGCGCACCCACATGGTCTCCTGACGGACGCCGGCTTGCGGTCACTCTCTCCAAAGACGGCAATCCGGAAATCTATATCATCGGAGCCAACGGAGGAACACCGCGCCGCCTGACCCATAGCGAGTCGATTGATACGGAGCCGAGCTGGTCTCCTGATGGCCGCTGGATTGCTTTCACCTCCAATCGCGGAGGCAAACCGCAGATCTACAAAATTGCATCGAGCGGCGGCAGCGCCACACGCCTCACCTTTGAAGGCAGCTATAATGCAGACTCCAGCTATGCGCCGGACGGCAAGAGACTGGCATTGATTTCACGTTCACGAGGCGATCAGGTTGCTATACTCGATCTGGAAACACGTGGAATGCAGACAATCAGTTCGGGAAGCCTGAATGAATCCCCCAGTTTTTCTCCGAATGGCAGTATGGTTGTTTACGCGGCCGGCGGCGGTGTGCTTTCAGTGGTTGCGGTTGATTATGATGTAAAACAGCGCCTTGCCCGCCAGGGGGGCGAAGTACGCGATCCTGCATGGTCACCCTATTTGATCGGGAGAAGAAGATGATGGTAAAAAACAGTTTTATGACGGCGCTTTTTGTTTCTGCGGTGCTCTTTATCGGTGGTTGCAGCAGTTCCGGCGGCTCCAAAGATGGTGAAGATGGAGATGGATACGGCGATGGTTCCGGTACATCCGGCTACGGGGCGGGAGGTTCGGGGTATGGCTCCGGTGCTGGTGGAAATCCCCGCGTGATCTACTTTAATTATGATGACAGCAGCATCCGTTCCGAGTATGACAGCGTGTTGGCTACACATGCTCAAAACCTGATCAAATCAGGTGGTCAGATGACGATCCAGGGGCACACCGATGAGCGTGGTTCGCGGGAATACAACATGGCGCTTGGCGAAGAACGCGCCCACGTAGTCAGTCGTTATTTGATCAATCAGGGGGTCTCCGCCAGTCAGATCACATCTGTCAGTTATGGTGAAGAGCAGCCCGAGTCCTATGATCACAATGAGAGCGCCTGGGCGCGCAATCGGCGAGCCGTGCTGGAATACTGATATGCTGCGTTACACATTTGTTCTCCTGTTGATGATGCTGTTCACGCCTGCTTCAGCAAGTGTCTGGAGCCGGCTGGATGTGCTTGAAAAACGCGTGGATGCGGTCTCTAAAATGAGCCAGCGCATGGACAAGCTGCAAGCGCAGAACAATCAGCTTAATGGTGAAATTGAAGAGTTGAAGCATCAGCTCGAGCAGATGAAGGAGCAGCAGCGAGAGATGTATCTCGATATTGAGAGGCGTCTGGGCGACAGCACCGGGGATGGGGATGCCGCCGATTCTCAAATCTCAGGTCAAATGGATGCCCAGCCTGATGATGCGGCAGCAGAGGTCGAACAGCCTCCGGAGCCTCGATCTGTTTCGCAGTCTCTCTCTTCTCACTCTGCCTCAGCGCCGGCGCCGAAAAAAAGCGAGCAGGATCAATACCGGCATGCCTATGATCTGTTGATGAAAAAACGTGATTTTCAGCAGGCGATCGATGCGTTTCAGCTCCTCTTGAAGACCTATCCTGATGGAAAATATGCCGATAATGCGCAGTTCTGGCTGGGTGAGGCCTATTATGCTAAAAACGAGCTGGACGATGCCCTGAAGGAGTTTCAGAACCTGGTTGATCACTATGCGGAGAGTCCCAAAGTCCCTGATGCTGTCTACAAGGTTGGTTATATCTACAAAGCAAAAGGAGATATTGAAAAGGCGCGTAAGGTCTTTGAGGGATTGATCGAACACTATCCGGAC
>JAIVTC010000292.1:0-6868 GCA_048629055.1 Candidatus Bathyarchaeota archaeon | reverse complement strand
TGCGATAGCGGGAATAACCGGCATGCACCGCAGTGACATCGGTTGATGCCAGCGAATTGGTGAGAATTCGGATGTGCACCCCGCGTTTACTCATGTTGATCAGCCCCTTGGCTCCGGTTTTACCGGGTACGAAGTAGGGAGAGAAGATGATCAACTCCTGTTTGGTGTTTTTAAAGAAGAGGCCGAGATCAGAAGAGAGAAACAGATGGGTTTCGTTGCGGTCAGCCATGAATTTGTCCGGGTGGTCGGCAACAATAACGGCATTCCCCCAGGTGAAGCTGATCTTTCCGTCTCTGTAGTTTTTTGCTATCTCCGAGTCAGCCAGTGCTTCCACATAATCGGAGTTCTGCTGGCGGGCAACGAAGTCGTCTATTTTTTCACGTGCAAGAGTGATCTCTTTTTCTGACGGCGGTGAGGCGGAGAGCAGGGAAGCAGCATAAGCCAGTTTATGATTCCAGTAGAGATCAAATGACTCCGATACCTCTTTGACGACAGGGCCGATAGTCAAGACGTCGAGATCACTGAAGGCAAGGTCTGGATCGGCATCGAAGTATTCATTGCCGATGTTGCGTCCGCCGAGAATGCTGGCCTGGTTGTCGACAGTGAAGGATTTATTGTGCATCCGCCGGGTGACCGATCCAAAGCGGGTGATGAACTGCAGATTACGCGGCATATTGCGATAGAACGGGTTGAAGATACGCACTTCGATATTCGCATGAGCATCCAGTGTGGATGCCTTGAAGGTGCGGCCCTGAAGATCGATATCATCGACCAGCAGTCTGATCCGGACTCCGCGGTCTGCTGCCTTGAGCAGTTCATAAACAAACAGGCTGCCCACCAGGTCGTCGTGAATCATGTAGTACTGCACGTCGATGCTGCGTTCGGCGCCCCTGGCAAGTATGGTGCGGGCGACATAGGCGTCGAGGCCGTCTCCCAGCAGCAGAAAACCGGATTTACCCGGATGGAGACGTTCCTCATGCAGCAGAGCCATTCCATAGCGGGTGTTCTGCGTCTCTGTATAGGCAAAGGATTCACTGCGATGGCTATTGTCCGGCAGAGAGGCGCAGCCCGTTAATAACAGCAGTAGAAACAATCCGGTAATCCGGGTGTGATGGATGCCGGGCAGAGAGTGCAGGGATAGAATGCTGATTTTTATCATACTGATCATGCTGTCAATTTCCGGGGCAATGGCTTGCGCAACAGATCGACGCTGGAGGGTCGCATAAAATGCGCGCCATCTGTTTCCATGTGCTGCATGAATGCACTTTTGATCTTTGCATAGAGGTCGACATCGATGGCATGATCTGTATGAGTGACATTGATGATGCGTTGTTCGAATTCATCCCAGTCAACAAAGTGGCCCGGAGATTCGAAAAAATATTCATCGGCTGATTCAAGCATTCCAGACGCTACTGCATCCTTGATGGCTTTGAAGGCAGCGATGCGCACGATTTTTTCATCGTTGAAGAGGCTGAGTATCTCGTTGAACTCACCACGATATACCGGTTCGGAGATATAGGCCAATCCGCCGGGCTTGAGAACCCGGCTGATTTCAGCGAGAGCTGTCTTCATCAGATCCACTGGAACATGATGCAGTGATTTCAGCATCAAGACAATATCAATACTCGCATCAGGCTGTGCGATTGCCTCGGCGCCGCCAAAAACAAAGCTGACATTGGGAAGGTCACTGATTGAGAGGTTCTTCTGATGCTGAATATGATCAACTTCAGTAGCAATAATATGTTCAACAGCATGATTCTCAGCCAGATGCCTGGTCATCCATGCGCGTCCGCACCCGAGTTCAAGCACTCTGCCTCCTTTGAGCGGAAGAAGTTCCGCCATGACATCGAGTTCAGTGGAGGTTCGATAGTGGTTGAGGTCGTCGATTTGCATGTAAAGGGCTGGTAATTGCGATATGTCAGGCAATTATAGCGATTTGATGAAAAAAGTCTTCGAATCGTTTGGCTTGAATCATGGTGGATTACAGAGTAATTTACTGAGTTATAGGTGACTTCTCAAAAATTCCTTAAAAGTAGATGCTCGGCACTGCTTTCTGCACGGGGTTATCGAGACGTTGCAGCCACAGGAGGTGAGCTCATGATTGAGACTCTTGTTCAGACTGTCCAGCACAATTGCAATATCGCAGATGCACGCCATGGTGGCGAGTACACCATGTGCACCTACCTGATGAAAATGCGCGAGTTTTATCGCTGGGAGCAGCGGCTTGAGTTCGGTGAGATGCTGCCGAAAGAGGCGCTTGGCGAGTGGCTGGCTGAGCGTGAAAGCAGTTGGCTCGACCTGGAGGAGGACGATTATCTGCCATTGCTGATTTCCGGAGAAATCCTGGATCCATTTGCGGACGAGATGGTCAACGAGCTGTTGCGGCCGCATGGCCTGGTTTACAGCGCCGGACTGGAGGGCTGCGCCAGAGCCCAATTCTATCTGGCGGAATTGGAGAGCGAAGAGCGGCAACCTGATGGTTTGACGCTGCGTGTCAGCGGTAGGGAGTTGGCGCGTGGTCTCAGTGCGCCGGCAGCAATGACACGTGAAAACAGCATCTACCTGCGTCGCGAGGCGTTGCGCCGCCAGTTGTGGGAACGCTACGAGATATGGCGCTGGAGCTCAGCGAAGAATGCATTGGCCGAGGCTTACGCCTGTTATGACATGCAGGGCGATGTCGAAGCTGCGTTGTCACAAATGGCTGGCAGGGAGCTTGAAACAGTACGACAGCATGAGATGGGTGAATACCTGGCGGGAGAGATCGTTGGCGATGACTGGAACCGGATGTTAATGGAGGTTGCGTACTCACCAGCTGAATTGATGGCGCGGGCTGTGCGCGATCATCTTGCCGACTGCATGACAACACTGCCGTATCTGCTGCACAATGCGCGCAGTGACTCTATGCACCTCTTTATCGGCAGCCTCTCCGGCATGCGCAAGCAGATATTCCCCGCTTTACAAGGGGCCTATGAGAGATGGGTTGGTCGTGGCAGCAGTGATGAATTGTTGCAGCTGGCGCAACAGGGAGAGCAGCATTGGAAAGGAGTTGCTCTGCAGTTGTGTGATTGTTACCGGCAGGGCGATAGTGATTGTGCGGCCCAAATCGTAGACATTGTTGAGCGGAGTTATCTATGACCGCATCTGGCGAATTGAAACTATTGGCGATTTACGAGATGGGCGGTTATCCCAACTTTCTGCCTCTGTATCACTCTCTCGGGTTTTCGGTGCAGGTGGTAAACTCGATACGCAAGGCGCGCTCGCTGCTGAAAAAGGAGGTCCCGGATGTCATCGTTGCGGAATATAACTTTCAGAGTCAGTTCAGGGACCGCACCTCGAATCTCGAGACACTGATGGCCATCCTGGAAAAATATGGCCAGACAAAAGTGATCGCTTTCTATGATAGAGAAACGGCGCATAAGCTGGCGCAGTTTCAGCAGCATTTTCCCCTCTATGCAACCCTGGCCTTTCCTGTGCGGGAGCAGGAGTTGCAGGATGCACTCCAGTCAGTCGTTACTTCTGGCTCCCAGGCTACCTGATCCGGCCGTTTACGGGTAAACTTGTCCACTAATATTTTTTCACAAGGTAATTCAGAGATGAGCGAGATCAAACTTTCACCACAACTTTTTGAGGATGTGCAGCAGGCGGTGATTCAGCATGACGCTGAAGCGGCGGAGGATGTTAGCTTGCTGCTGCAGTATCTGGGAGCGGTGACAGGCTATCTGCTGGGCAGTCAACAGTTCGAACGTGCGCACAAGGATGCTTTTTTGAAGGAGTTGAATGGCTTTACGCAGCATGTCATGGATGATACGGACAAGAAAATGCAGCCGCCGTCTCCACCGCCGGCAGGCAATGCCATGGGGTATTGGGAACCACCGGCTAAAGGTAAGGGATGAGACACTTTAATTTCTGCCTCATCCCTAATCGCCAATGTCCCGCGTAACACAGCTGCTCAAACAGGGCGGCGATCTTGAGAAAACCATCGATGGCTTTCGTTATCGTCCGCAACAGCTCGGCATGGCGGAGGCGGTCAGTGAGACTTTGGAAGAGGGCGGTGTGCTCGTGTGTGAAGCAGGCACGGGAACGGGCAAGACCTTTGCCTACCTGATTCCGGCGCTGCTTTCGGGGCGCAAGGTGGTGATCTCCACCGGCACCAAAAATCTGCAGGACCAGCTCTACAAGCGTGATCTTCCCGGTATCAGGGAACTTGTCGGCAAGCCGCTGAAGACGGCATTGCTGAAGGGCAGGGCGAATTATCTCTGCCTGCAGCGCATGGACAGCGCCACCTTTGATCGTCGCGCCGCCTCACCGGCAATGGCCTCGATGCTCGAAGAGGTGCGCAGATGGGCGGGGCAGACGCAGCATGGCGATATCGCCGAGTTGAGTGGTATTGCGGAGGGTTCTGCAGTCTGGCCGCTGGTGACCTCGACGATCGACAACTGCCTTGGTCAGGATTGTCCTGACTATGACAGCTGTTATCTGTTCGAGGCGCGTCGCAATGCCCAGGAGGCTGACCTGGTCGTCATCAACCACTATCTGCTGTGTGCTGATTTTGCATTGAAGCAGGAGGGCTTTGGTGAACTTTTGCCGATGGCGGACGCTTTCATTATCGATGAGGCGCACCAACTGCCGGAGATCGCGAACCAGTTCTTCGGCATCAGCTTCAGTGATCGTCAACTGCATGAATTGACACGTGATATGCGCATCGCCTACCGGCAGATCAAGATGAAGCAGGTCGGGCTCATTGATTGTGCAGATGCCGTTGACAAGAGCAGCCGTGATTTTCGCCTGCTGTTTGGTATGGATGAGCGGCGCGGCGCCTGGAGCGAGCTGCAGCAGGATGAGCGGCTCCTGCCGGCCCTGGACGAGACGCAGGCAAGGCTTAAAGAATTGATTGACGCTTTGAAGCTCGTCGAAGGGAGTGACAAGGCATTGGACAGCTGCCGTTCAAGAGCAAAGGAGCTGGCGGGGGTGCTGAAACGCATTGTTAACCAGGATGATGGTGATGACAACATCCGCTGGTTCGAGATCACCCGTCTTGGATACAGGCTCTCACAGACCCCGTTGCAGATTGCCGACGCGTTCCAGGAGCAGATGCACGATCATGCTCCGGCCTGGATTTTTACCTCTGCAACCCTGGCAGTCGGAGATGATTTCACCCATTTCATGCGTCAGCTGGGGCTGGATGACGACAGCCATACTGAAAAGTGGGACAGCCCGTTTGATTTTCAGCAGCAGGCGATGTGGTATGTCCCCAAGGGGCTGGTCGAACCACGCGAAAAGGAGTTTGTGGAACGTGTCGTGGAGGCAGCAATCCCGGTCATTCAGGCCAGCGGCGGACGCACGTTTATGCTCTTTACCAGTTATCGTGCGCTCAATGAGGCGGCTGATCTACTCAAAGAGCAGCTGGATTATCCGTTGCTGATCCAGGGAAGCATGCCGAAAAATGAGCTGCTTGAAGAGTTTCGTGAGGCGGGCGATGCGGTATTGCTGGGAACTGGCAGCTTCTGGGAGGGGGTCGATGTGCAGGGCGCGGCGTTGTCAGTGGTGATCATCGACAAGCTTCCGTTTGCTGCGCCAGGGGATCCTTTGCTGCAGGCGCGGCTGGAGGCACTCAAAAAACAGGGGCGCAATCCCTTCATGGAGCATCAGGTGCCCCAGGCTGTGATTGCGCTGAAGCAGGGTGCCGGAAGGCTGATTCGCGGCGTGGATGACACCGGTGTGCTGATGACTTGTGACATGCGGCTGCTGACCAAACCCTACGGAAAAGTTTTTATTGACGCCATGCCTCCCTTCTCCCGCAGCAGGGAGTTGGCGGAAGTCACCGATTTCATAGGACGCACGCATGCATCTGCTGGCAATTGAAACCTCTGAAGCCGCCTGCTCCGCTGCTATCTGGAGTGATGGCGATGTTATGGAGAAGTATCGCGAACAGCCGCGGGGTCACAGCGAGCTGCTGCTGCCGATGATCGACGCCCTGCTGTCAGAGAGCGGCATCAGCAAGCCTCAGCTGGATGCCATCGCTTTCGGGCGCGGGCCAGGCTCCTTTACCGGTGTGCGCATTGCCGCCGCCGTTACCCAGGGGATCAGCTTCGGGCTTGATATCTCTGTCATTCCGGTCTCCTCACTGCAGGCGCTGGCGCAGGGAGTCTACCGGACAACCGCTCATCAGCAGGTTGCTGCAGCCTTTGATGCACGTATGAACGAGGTCTACTGGGCACTCTGTTCAGCCGATGCTGATGGCGTGATGCAGTTGCAGGGCGAGGAGATGGTGTGCGCTCCCGAGCAGGTGAGTCAACCGCAACAGGGGGGCTGGGCCGGCGCAGGAAGCGGCTGGAACGCCTATACAGAGACGCTCTCTGAACGTCTGTCACCCTGGATTGAGCAGCAGTTTCCCAATCTCTACTGCCACGCACAGGATATTGCCATCATCGCCGCCCATGCACTGTCACAGGGTGATGCGGCTGTCACAGCCGCACAGGCGCTGCCTCTCTATCTGAGAAACAACGTGGCTAAGAAAATGAAAGTTGGCCGTTCGCAGTAGGCAGTAGAAGAAAGTTTGCAGTCATCAGTTTGCAGTTGGCAGCAAAAGAAAAAAGAAAGATGGTCGTTTGTGTTTCATGTTTTTACTGCAAACTGCCTACTGCGAACTGCCAACTTTCATTTTCTTGGCCACGTTGTTTCTCAGATAGAGGGGCAGCGCTTGTGCGGCCGTTACGGCTGCATCGCCCTGTGCTAATGCCTGGACAGCGATGACAGCGACATCCTGCGCGTGGCAGTAGAGATTGGGAAACTGCTGCTCAATCCAGGGTGATAGACGTTCAGAGAGCGTCTCTGTATAGGCGTTCCAGCCGCTTCCTGCGCCGGCCCA
>JAIVTC010000291.1:0-5757 GCA_048629055.1 Candidatus Bathyarchaeota archaeon | reverse complement strand
GATGAGGCGCTTGGAGGTTTGCTTGGCATTATCCGCAAACTGGAAGTGGATGATGCGGCAGCGGCTTCTCTGCTCGACGAGGTTTCTGCACTGGCTGGCAAACTGCCGGCGGAGCTGCGCAGCGGCGATGACAGTTATGACCCGTCGGATCCTCAACAGCTCGGTGATATTCTCGAGGATGTGAAGGAGCTGCTGGTCAGCCGCTTACTCATGACGGAGAGCAGTGACTGCTGGGACTGTGCAGACTCGATCTTGCCGCTTTCGGTCCCTTTACCGATCATCTCCTCGATTTTGAAAGCAGCGGCGCCACGCTGCATATCGTCTATGGCGCCAACGAAGCCGGAAAGAGTTCTGCGCTGCGCGGCCTCAAGGCGCTGCTCTATGGCATCCCGGCACGTACCACCGATAACTTTATCCATGCTCATCAGGAGATGCGTGTTGGCGGTTGCCTGCGTTCACAAAATGGAGCAGAGCTCGATTTTGTTCGCCGCAAAGGACGCAAGGATACGCTCCTCTCTGTGGAAGGCGATCCTCTCGATCCAATGGCATTGAAACCTTTTTTACAGGGCGTATCGGCGGAATTTTTCGAGTCGCTATTCGGCATCGATCACAGCGCACTGGTGCGCGGAGGAGAGGAGATCCTCGATCAAAAAGGGGAGGTCGGGCAGGCGCTTTTTTCTGCAGCGCTGGGGAGTCAAATGCTGCATCAGCTGCTCGATGAACTCGATGACGAGGCTGACGCACTGTTCCGTCCCCGGGGATCGACGCGGCGTATCAATACACTTGTGAAGGCGTACAACGAATTGCAGCGGGAGATTCGGGAGAAGTCACTTTCATCGACGCTGTGGAAAACAAAGCGCAGCGAAGTAGAGAGCGCAGTCAGTCGTTTGAATGCGATTGCTGAAGAGATTTCCGCTTCCGCCAGTGAGCTGAACCGCCTGCAGCGCATTCGGCGTGTGCAGCCAAAATTAGCTCGCCGCAGTGAACAGTTGCTTCAGCTTGCAGCCCTCGGAGATGTGGTTGTCCTCTCTGATGATTTCAGTAAACGACGCCAACGGGCAGCTGGAAAGCTGGAAACTGCGCAGGAGTTGAATCGGAAAACAGAAAATAATTACAATGAGTTGCAACGACAACTTAAAGTCATATCTGTAAATAAAGTTTTGCTGGATCTAGGTGAAACCATTGCACAACTGCATCAGAGAGTCGGTGCGCATCGCAAGGCGATGCAGGATCGGCCGGATCTGCGGGTGAGATGCAGTCAGTTCCTTTCCGATGCTAATAAACAGTTGCAGGAGATCCGTCCCAATCTTGAGCTGGATAATGTGGAACAACTGCGTCCGGTCTTTGCAAGACGACACCACATCGCCGAGTTGGGGGTTGCGCAGCAGCGGCTGTCTACGGTGCTCAAAAACGTTGATAAGGAGCTGCATGAAACTGAAACCGCCCTGCAGGAGTGTCGTGACCAGCGTCAGCAACTGGCGGAGACAGGCTCTGTGGATGCGCTTCGCAGTGCGCTCGATGCCGCCAGAAAGGAGGGGGATCTCGAGCGTGCGCTGTATAGCGGTGACAAGGAGCTGGAAATTCTCGTGCAGCAGGGAGTCGCCGGACTGGCGCAGCTGACGTTATGGAAGGGAGAGATGCAGGATCTTGTGTTGCTGCCGCTGCCGACGCACGAGAGCATCAACCGTTTCGAGGAGAGTTACCATCAGGTCGCCCGGCAGCTGCAGCGTCTCACTGAGAAGCAGGATGAGTGGAGGGAGTATCGCTATGTAGCGGATAGGCAGATCGGGGAGCTGCAGGGTGCGGGTGATGTGCCTAGCGAAGAGCTTCTCGATGAGAGTCGTAATGTGCGTGACCAGTTGTGGAGTCTGCTGCGGCGTCGTTGGATAGAGGATGAGAACATCGATTCCGAGCTCAGAGAACTCGATGGCGGGAGTCCGCTGTATGATCAGTTTGAGCAGCGCATCGTCGAAGCAGACGAAGTCTCGGATCGTTTGCGTCGTGAGGCGGATCGTGTGCAGCAACTGGCGGCATTGGCTGCGCGCCAGCAGGAGGTGGAAAGCCGTTCTTCCCTGATAACGCAGCAGCTTCTGGATTCTAGCGATGAGCAGCAGCAGATCGACCACCGGTGGCTACAGCTGTGGCAGCCCTGCGATATCGAACCCCTGCCGCCGCGTGAGATGCGTGAATGGCTGGGTAGAGTGGAAAAATTGCAGGAGTTGGCGAATAGAATAAAAGAAAAAAAGAGAAATAATAAAGAGATAAGTAAAAAACTTAAAGAAAGTATTAAAACTGTTGAGGCGCAGCTTGCTGCGTTGGACAAGGCGCCTGCGGAGAGAATTCCGTTTGAGAGGCTGTTGGCTTTAGCCGGTGATGTAATCACTGCAAGCGATCAGTTGGCGCAGCGGCGTCAGATGCTGCTCGAGGAGGAGACCAGGCTCAAACAGAAACTGCGCTCTCTTGGCAGTGACAAGCATCAGGCGGAGCGTGAGATCGGGGCCTGGAAATCGCAATGGCGGGAGGCGATCGAGGGGCTGGGGTTAACGCAGAAGGCTTCGCCGTCCGAAGCAAATGCGCTGATCGAGAAAAGCGGAGAACTCTTTGGCAAACTCGCTGAAGCAGATGTATTGCAGCAGCGTATCGATGGAATCGACAGGGATGCCGGAACTTTCCGCAAGCAGGTTCAGCAGGTTGTCGAGCAGGTGTCGGAGGATCTCTCTGAACTTGCTGAAGAGGATGCAGTGGTTCGACTCAATGCGTTGCTGTCGGGAAACCGTGACCGCCAATCCAGACGTGAGACCCTGGAAAAACAGTTGCACAAACTCCACAGGGATAAGCGGGACTCTGTAGAGACGATCAGGAGTATGCAGGATAGATTGCAGGTGCTCTGTGCAGAAGCACACTGCAGTGACGCTGCTGAACTTGAAGCTGCTGAGCGAAATTCTGATCACTATCTCCAGCTCAATAAAGATCTGGGTAGTCTGGAGCAGCAGATTCTTGAGGCTGGTGAGGGGGCAAGCCTGGCAGATCTTGAGCATGAAGCGGAACACGCCGATGCAGATAGTTTGCCTGCAGAGATTGCCGTACTTGAACGCAGCATCAAAGAGGAGCTGCAGCCGCAGCAGAGAGAGCTGGCTGAAGAGAAGGGGCGATTGCAGAAGGAGCTGGAGCTGATGGATGGCAGCAATGCTGTCGCACTCCTTGCTGAGGAGAGCCAGGCGTTGCTGGCTGATATCCGCTCTCACGCCGAGCACTACGTGCGTGTGAAATTTGCTGCGCGGATTTTGCGCGATCAGATCGAGGAGTACCGCAAGCAGAACCAGGGGCCATTGATCCGACGGGCCAGTGAGCACTTTGCAGCGCTGACCGGAAATTCGTTCGCCAGCCTGCAGACAGATTTCAACAGCAAGGATGAGCCGGTGCTGGTCGGCATACGTCCCAATGACGCCAGGGTGCATGTCGAGGGGATGAGTGCCGGAACCAGGGATCAGCTCTACCTGGCGCTGCGCCTGGCATCACTCGAAAAGTACGTACACAGCGCCGGACCCATGCCATTCATCGTCGATGACATCCTCGTCGATTTTGATGACCAGCGCTCCAAAGCTGCATTGCAGAGGCTTTCCGAGCTCTCCCAAAAAACCCAGGTCATCCTCTTCACCCATCACATGCGGCTCGTCGAGCAGGCTAAAAGCCTTGGTGAAGGGCATGTTCAAATTCATGAGTTATAACACTCCTCACTAGCCACGGAAGGACCTACATGCTGCATCTCTATCACAGCAACAAAATGGAGTCATTGCTGCAGGCGTTGCTGCAGGTGCTCGAACATCCGCTGGATAACCCCTTTGCTGCAGAGACCATCCTGGTGCAGAACCAGGGGATGGCGCGCTGGATCACGCAGGGGATAGCCGAACGCCAGGGGATTGCGGCCAATCTGGATTTCCCCCTTCCCGCCACTTTTATCTGGCGTATTTTTGAGCTGCAGCTGGAGCGGGTTCCCGACTCATCCAGCTTTGACAAGGAGTCTCTGCTGTGGCGCTGCATGGCGCTGTTGCCCCGATACGCACAGACTGAGGGTTTCGAGGAGATTGCAAGCTACCTGTCGGGGGATGATGCCACTCTCAAGTGTTATCAACTCAGCAGGCGGATTGCAGATCTGTTCGATCAATATCTGGTTTACCGGGCGGACATGATCAAGAGATGGGAGGCGGGAGAGGAGCAGCACTGGCAGGCGCGATTGTGGCGTGCCATGCGTGAGAACTCTTCTGAGCCGCATCGCGCATCACTGATCGAAGAGTTTCGCGCCAGTCTCGATGCGCAGGGTGCGGCTGCCGGGATGCCGCAGCGGATTATGCTGTTTGGCCTCTCGGCTCTGCCGCCTCTCTACCTGGATATTATTGCATCGCTCTCGGAGCATGTTGAGGTGCATCTCTTTTTGCTGAATCCCAGTCTCAACTACTGGGGGGATATTATTTCAGAGAAAGATCTGGCGCGCTTGCGCGGTTTATGGCGGAGTCATGATCGCAGTGACGTGAGTGAACTCTACATGGCGGGAAACCCGCTGCTGGCTTCGATGGGGAAGCAGGCGCGGGATTTTCTCGATCAGATGCATGAGTACCAGGCTGAAGATTACGACTTTTTTGAAACTCCACAGCAGGGAACCCTGCTGGCAGCGGTGCAGGAGGATATCCTCAATTTGCAGCAACGGGGAACACAGGAGCTTCCTCTCTGCACCATCGAGCCTGACGACACATCGATCCAGGTTCACAGCTGCCACAGTCCAATGCGTGAGGTGCAGGTGCTGCATGATCGTCTGCTGTCGCTGTTTGCTTCAATGACGGAGCTGACGCCGCAGGATGTGGTGGTGATGGCGCCTGACATCGATCAGCTGGCTCCCTATATCGATGCGGTTTTCGGCGGCGCTCCACCGCAACGCCATATTCCTTTCAGCATCGCTGACCAGGCGGATGCAGCGCAGGATCCGCTGATCGAGACCCTGCTGGGCTGGCTGGAACTGCCCCTGGAGCGATTTGAGGCGCCAACTGTACTCTCCTGGCTGGAACTGCCGGCGCTGCAGAGGCGTTTCAAACTGGATAGGGAGGCTGTGGAACGCATCCGTGAGTGGGTCTCAAACAGCGGCATTCGCTGGGGCATCGACAGCAGCCATCGCTCACAGCTGGGTATCAATGAAGCTGACAACAGCAACAGCTGGGCCTTCGGCTTCGAGCGGCTGTTTCTCGGTTATGCATTGTCGCCGGGTAGTGGTCTCTATGATTCGGTGGCTCCTTTCACGGATGTCGAGGGCGGTGAGGCACTGTGGCTCGGCGAGTTGCAGGTGTTGATCGAGTCGCTCGATGGGTGGCGGAAAGAGCTGGCCAGGCCCGCGACCATCGTGCAGTGGCAGCGCAGAATCAATTTGATGATTGATCAACTCTTCCAGCCGGATGAGGATGAGGAGCAGACTCTCAAATCTGTCAGGGATGCGCTGGACAAACTGGTCGAGCATGCGCAACGGGTCGGATTTGGTGACAGACTGGATGCGTCAGTGCTGCGCCAGCATCTGGCTTCACAGATTGGCTCCGGCTCGGGATCGCGACGATTTCTGACCGGCAGGGTCACCTTCTGCAATATGGTGCCGATGCGCTCTATCCCGTTTCGCGTCGTTTGCCTGCTGGGGATGAATGACTCAGGCTATCCGCGCATCGATAAGCCGCTCGGCTTTGATCTGATTGCGCAGCATCCACGCAAGGGGGATCGTTC
>JAIVTC010000290.1:0-13237 GCA_048629055.1 Candidatus Bathyarchaeota archaeon | reverse complement strand
CCTTGGCTTTAAACTGAGATTTAGATACCTGTACTTCCATCTTATGTGACCATAGTCATGTAACGATGGTCACTATTATAGCAAAAATAGTGACCACGTCCAGTGGTCAGACCAAAAGGGTCAGACTCGATCAAAAAAGGGGTCGGTGACAAATGACAATCATTCACATTCTGAGTGGGTGAGTTACGCGGCCTGCCTCTGTGAGCGTATCCCACCTTTCTGTTCAGCGCTTGCTCGACCTGACGTTTAAAACGAATACTACCAGTTGGCATGGGGAAGTGTGCCGCATGACTGATTATGTCGATATCAGTTTGATATAGCGGCCGCATCCAACAGATATTTCTCTGCATCAACAACACTGGCCTTGCGTTGAGACGCCGGTTCATTTGACCTCTCCCTGCCCCGGCATACTCATGATCAGACGAATCATCGCACCCAAATCAAGTATACTGAAGTCAGAATAACCAAGAGTTGGGCGAAAAAAAAGTAGACATATGCCAGTAATAAGCAGATTTCTTGGAATAATCATAGCTATGTATTGGGATGATCATGCTCCGCCGCATTTTCATGCAAAATATGCGTAGTATGAAATTACCGTAAATATTCTCACCGGTGTGGTAGAGGGGAAATTCCCAAAGAGAGCACTTCGGCATGTTCTCGAATGGTATGAATTACACAAAGACGAGCTAATTGAGGATTGGAGGCTTTGTCAAAACGATGAAGCACCAAAACCCATAGAACCTCTGGAGTAAAAAGTCATGTTCCTTCATGTTACGAATGCCAGGTATGTTGAAGATTATAAGGTGGAAGTATCATTCAATAATGGTCGAAAAGGCGTGGCGGATCTAAGCGGCGCTTTAAAAGGATCAGTGTTTGAGCCATTAAAAAACAAATCAGAGTTTTCATCCTTCACGGTTGATGAAGAGTTGGAAACCATTGTTTGGCCGAATGGTGCTGATTTAGCTCCTGAGTATATTTATTTTCAAGCGTTCAAAAATGAGCCTGAGCTACAATCGCAATTCAGGCAATGGGGTTATATTGCCTAACGGACAAGGATAGATCGTGAGAACCAAAAGCAAACCAAAAGGGTCAGACTCGATTGAAAACCCCTTGCACACCAGCCCCGCAGTTTCTGAAACTCAGCACTGAGTTTCAATCGAGTCTGACCCTTTTGGTTGAGACGCCGTTTCATTTGACCTTACCCTTGCCTTGCGTCAGCATTTTCATGATCAGACGAATCATCGCACCCAAATCAAGTATACTGAACTCAGAATGACCAAGAGATACGGGCTCTTTGGATTATTGAAATTGACTATTGGAGCATGATCATGGCGACAGACGACCTGCTTAAACGTATCACAGTTGAAGTCGACAAATGCGGTGGTCGTCCTTGTATCCGACACATGCGTATTCGGGTGAAGGATATTCTGGATATGCTTGCCAGTGGCATGACGCCGGATGAAATCCTGGATGATTTCCCTTATTTGGAGGCTGAGGACATCACTGCCACGCTGATGTATGCTGCCCGCCAATTTGACCACCCTGTGTTAAGCGCGGCTTAATGAGATATCTTGTGAGCCTCTTGCAAAACTCTCAAAAGCTGTCATTTCGACAGAAAGGAGAAATCTTAACTGATTGAAAAATAAGATCTCTCACATTCGTTCGAGATGACAAAACTCGCTGTTTTCGAGTTTTGCAAGAGGCTCTTGTTGATGCAAAATTACCGCCAGCTTTGGCGCGTTTTCTCACTGCCAAAGGCGAAGATGCTGTGCATGTATTGGATGTAGAGATGATGGGATCATCTGGCAGTGAAATCCGGGATTTTGCAATGTACGAAGAGATGATGATCATTACTAAAGATGAGGATTTTCAGGTGCGTGCATCAGACACCTTGTATCGCCCTGTCATTATCTGGGGTAGGATTGGGAATTATTCAAAGAAAATGTGTAAGTTCTCAATAACTCCGTGCATTGAATACATTTTGATAAAATAGATGTCATTGCGGGGAGCCGGAGGCGACGCGGCAATCTGGTTTAGAGATTGCCGCGGTCGCTTAGGCTCCCTCGCAATGACGGCATTCACACGGGCTTATTGAGATGTTACGAAAATGTTTGCGAATGACCAACTGCCAAGGATTTATTGGTAGTTCGATACCAACCCGTTCAGCTCATTGTCACAAAATGTTGAAATTTAACAGATGAAAAGAGACGAGACGTTAGCGTTGTTGAACGCACACAAGGTGAGTCTGGAAAAACAGTTTGGCGTAACGGCTCTTGCTTTGTTCGGCTCTACCGTTCGAGATGTGGCAGGCCCGGATAGTGACATCGATATCCTGGTTGATTTTGACGGCCCGGCCACTTCGAAACGTTACTTTGGCGTTCAGTTTTATCTGGAAGATTTGTTGGATTCTCCGGTGGATCTGGTAACGGAAAAGGCTCTACGCCCTGAACTTCGGCCTTACATTGAACAGGAGATGGTTTATGTCTGACCGAATAGAAGGCTTGCGAGAGTGGCGCTTCTACCTGGATGACATGATTGAATTTTCTCAGAAGGTTCAGGCTTACACGGCAGATATGGATCAGGCCGGTTTCGTTGTCAGTGGACTCACTTTCGATGCCACGTTGCGAAATCTTGAGTTGATTGGCGAAGCTGCGACACATGTCCCAGGTGAGATACGGGACGAACATCCGGATGTTCCATGGCGATTAATTATCGCTACCCGGAACCGGCTGATCCATGCATATCTCGGCATCGACAATGACACAATCTGGAGTATTATTCAGGACGATATTCCGTCATTGCTAGCGGCACTGGAGAGCATCAGAGAAGAAACCAGGTAATATGCCAACGATGGCCCGCTTTGAGCAAAAGGGGTCGGAGACAAATAACAACCATTCGCATTCATGAGATAAAGGGGTAATCTTGGCATGGGTCTACCTCCTCGTGGGTTGAAGCGCGAATCTATCAGGCTATCCAAATTTCGATCGAGTCTGACCCTTTTGGTTTCGAAAGTGACTCAAAATTTCCAGGAAACTTCAGGTTACAAACTATCTAACATTTCAATATCTCCGTGCTGCTAAGGCTCAACTAATGCACGAAATTGTTGAAACGTTATAAAACTAGAGCCTCTTGCAAAACTCTGTCATTCCGGCATGTTTTTAGCCGGAATCCATTTTTTCGCCCCGTAAGTGGTTGATTCTATAGATTCCGGCCTTCGCCGGAATGACGAATTTTAGAGTTTTGCAAGAGGCTCACTATTGATATGGACGACTGCCATGCAAGATTATCAGCGCGACTTTCTCAACTTTGCTGTCGAAAAAGAGGTGCTCCGTTTTGGTGAATTCACCCTCAAATCCGGACGCCTCAGCCCCTATTTTTTCAATACCGGGCTGTTTAATACCGGCAGCAGCCTGGCTCAACTCGGCCGCTACTATGCCCGGGCAATTGTTGACAGCGGCATCGAGTTTGACGTTCTCTACGGACCGGCATACAAGGGAATCCCGCTGGCGGCGGTCACCAGCGCCGCTCTGTTCGACGAGCATCAACGCGATGTTGCTTATGCCTTCAACCGCAAGGAGGCCAAGGATCATGGCGAAGGCGGCATTATTGTCGGGCACCCTCTGCAGGGAAGAGTGCTGATCATCGACGACGTCATCTCCGCGGGAACCTCGGTGCGGGAATCTGTCGATATCATTCGTCAGGAAAATGCCGAGCCGACCGGAGTCGTCATTGCGCTGGACCGGCAGGAGCGCGGCCAGGGAGACAAATCCGCAGTTCAGGAGGTACAACAAGATTTGGGAATTCCTGTCGCAGCCATTGCCCGGCTGCAACACCTGATAGAGTTCATCGAAGGATCAGTACAATTCCGGGAATGGCTCACGCCGATCAGCAACTATCGCCGGCAGTATGGGATCTGAGATGTCTGACCGGCAGCACTCCGCAATTTTACTGGTTCACTGCCCTGATCAGCGCGGCATCGTACATCATGTGACTGATTTCATCTTTCACAATAACGGCAACATCCTGCGTCTGGACCAACATGTCGATGCCGGGCAGCAACTCTTTTTTATGCGTGTCGAGTGGTCACTGGATGGATTCAGGATCCCTGCCGTGCAGATTGAAGAACGCTTTACAGCAGAGGTCGGAGAGCGCTTCAATATCACATCCCAGCTGCATCTGTCAGCCGAGATACAGCGCATGGCGCTGTTTGTATCGCAACTGCCACACTGCTTTTACGATATTCTCTCCCGCTATGAAGCCGCAGAGTGGCGTGTAGAGATCCCGCTGATTATCAGCAATCACGAGGCCCTGCGCCCTGCTGCAGAACGTCTTGGAATCGATTTCCACTACCTGCCCATTACGCCAGAAAACAAACAGCAGCAGGAGCAGCGGCAGCTTGAACTGCTGCGGGGCCACAAGATCGATCTCGTGGTGCTGGCACGCTATATGCAGATTCTCAGTGCAGAGTTTGTCAGCTGCTATCCGCAGTGCATAATCAATATTCACCACTCTTTTCTACCCGCATTTCCAGGCGGACGCCCCTATCACTCCGCCCATCAGCGCGGCGTCAAGATCATCGGCGCTACCAGCCACTATGTCACTGCGGAACTGGATGCCGGGCCAATCATCGAGCAGGATGTCGTCAGGGTTACCCACGCACACGCAGTCACCGACCTGGTGCGCAAGGGGCGTGACCTGGAGAAAATCGTACTCGCGCGCGCCGTGTGGCAGCACCTCAACCACAACATCCTCACCTGCGGGAATCGCACAGTGGTGTTCGAATGAGCGAGCAGATCACCGAACTGCAGATGATGCAGATGGATCATGAGCGCAGTATTGAGAGTCTCAGTGAACAACTGCACTCACAGCAGTCACGCATCGAACGCCTGGAGAAGCAGCTTGAGGCGCTGATCGATCACATCAGGTCGCTGCGGGAGTCTCTGCCAGCCACGGAGTCTGGCAACATTCCACCGCCTCACTATTAAATCAGCAGGAGATCCTAATGAGAACCATCATCTTTGTTTTGCTCATGAGCACACTCTCCGGTGTCAGCGCCGGGGGGATTCGCTTCAGCCAGGGCATCAGCAGCTTCACGTTGAAAACGCCAATCACGATTCCGCGCAACAATGCACACCTGACCTTTCAACATGGCAGGGGCAGCACCGGCGCCAACCTGTTTGAAACACACTGCGAATTTCAGGTGAGGCGGGTCTCAACCGAACCGCAAACCGTCAACCCGGGCAAGTTTATCGTAACCCGTGCAAATCAGCGTGTCGTCAGCGATGAACTCTCGGGAAGTTTTTTTAATATTCTGAATTGCAGTGAGTCCCGCTTTTACGAGGTGCATATGTGGTTAAAAGACCCGCAGCAGCCTAATGTGAGAAAAATGATCTGCCGCAACGGATACCCCTATTGCGGAACGGTAGAGTTTCCGAATATCCGCACGATTTCAGAAGCGCTGGGGTCAAGATTTACGGTTGAATAACCATCGCGGCCAGAAGGCCGATGTATCCCGCCATTTTTGGTGCAATGCGCTGTCGCTTATTGCACCCTACGATTTATTGTCATTGCGAGAATCAACACTAATTTTGCTTGGAGAAAAATTGAACGCACTTTGTGCGGCCCGAAGGGTAAATTACAAGGATGTAATTTATAATCCCAAACCAGATTGCCGCGTCGCCTCCGGCTCCTCGCAATGACAGATAACCTAAAACCTAAAACCTCCCTAGTAAGGCGATCTCCTTGCATCCCGTTCACGTCCTTCAACCAGCGCATTGATATAGAGCTCGACGCGGCGGTTCAACTTGCGTCCGTGCGCGGTGTTGTTGCTCGCACGCGGCTCATCTTCTCCGTGGCCATAGGTAAGGAGCCGGTTATAGGAGATGCCATGACCGCTGAGATAGGATGCGACACTCTCCGCCCGGCGTTCAGAGAGCCTCTGATTATGCTCTGCAGAGCCGGTGTTATCCGTATGACCGACAATGTGGATAACAGTCTGATCGTAGTTGCTCATGACACTTGCAATCCGATTCAAGGCCGGCTTGAAGGCGCTTTTTAATCTGCTCTGATCCACAGCGAAAGAGGCTTCACTGCTGAGGCTTAGCTTGATGGTGTCCTTGTCGATACGCTCCAGTGTGACATATTCAGCTCTCAGTTCATCTTCAAGAGCCCGTCTCAGCTCACGGTGCTGCTTGTCCATATAGTTGCCGACAGCGCCGCCAGCCAAAGCGCCTACCGCCGCACCGACAAAGCGGCCGTAATCACCCTGAATCTGGTGACCGATCACCGCTCCGCCGATGGCGCCGGCAATGGCGCCCATCTTGGCGCGGCGATTCGGATCATCTTCGGTCATACAACCGCTGGTCATAACCGCTGCGAGGGCCATGCCTGTAATGACTTTTGCTTTCATAATTTATTCTCTGCAATAAAACTGTGGTTATAAAAAAGGTGGTCGTCACCGGGATCGAACTTTATCACAGTACCACCGCGCAAACCTATTCCGAAAAATATATCCATAACCAGACGGAAGCCGGTTCAAAGTCATCCGGCCTCTACCGGGGTTTCAAACATAGAATGAGCAGATCCGATAGCGATTGATAACAGTAATCAGACAAATCTGTTTTGTTACCTTGTTTTGGCAAGATGAAGAGACTATCCTCATCAAATACTCCGCATTTTCTGGAAATCTGTTATGAAAACCCTTTTGATACTCGCGGCAAGCCTCGCTATCTCCACCTGCGCCTGGGCCGAGCCAAAACCCTCCGTGATGTTTGGCGATACCCCGCAGTCAATTCTCCCCGAAACCAGCGTCAGGGATGCGAAATGCTTGCAGATGCAGCAGGAGATCCAGAACCTGAAAGGCAAGCCGCAGCGCCGTTCAGCACTCGACGCCCGCTTCAAGGCGGAGTGCAGACGCAAACAGCCGATTGTCGATGAACAACCATTCCAGGGTGGAATGCAGGGGCAATAACCGATCCCCATTGATCACATATTATATGCTCATGCCTGCCGCACTCCTCCCCCCGTCAAAAACCGGTCGTACTCTCATCGGCCTGATACTCCTCTGCTGGCTGAGCGCTGCTAGTGCCAGGGATTACAGTGACCTTTTCGCAAAGGTCAATGCATCCGTAGTTGTTTTGCATACCTTCGACTCACCCGATAGCACCCCTATCAGAAAAGGCGACACTGTCACCAGTTCCGGTATTGGCTCCGGCGTCATCATCAGCAGTGACGGCAAGATTTTGACTGCCGCCCATATTGTCCAGACTGCCGATGCAGTCCTGGTTGAGCTTCCGGATGGCGGCAAAATCCGCGCAAATGTCATCAGTTCGGAGCCTGCGGCCGATCTTGCTTTGCTCAAGTTGGAGAGTCCGCCAAAAAACCTGCAGTCCGCAACGCTTGGCGACTCCGACAAGGTCAAAATCGGTGAGGAGGTCATTATCATCTCCAACCCCTATGGATTCAAGCACACACTCACTGCAGGGCATATCAGCGCCCGTTATAGCGGAAAAGAGCTTGGTGATGCCTTCTCCCGGGGGGAGTTCCTGCAGACTGACGCGACCATCAATCGGGGAAGCTCGGGAGGGCCTGTCTTTAATGCATCCGCCGAAGTCATCGGCATCGTCAGTCACCTGGAAACCAAATCTGGTGGAAGTGAAGGACTCGGATTTCTGGTGACATCCAACAGTGCTCGAAAGCTGATGCTGGAAGGGAAACGTATATGGAGTGGAATCACCTCGGTCCCCATCACACCGCGACTCGCAACCGCCATCGGTTACCCGTATAACTATGGCGTACTGGTGCAGAAAGTATCCCTGGATTCACCAGCAGCAAAAGCCGGGGTTCACGGCGGCGTCATCCCGGCAATTATCGATGACAAAAAAGTGCTGCTAGGGGGCGACGTCATCATGATGGTTGAAAAGATACCGCTGGCCGCAAACAAGGAGCAGAGTGAAATACTGAAAAAAGTTGGCCAGCTTGAAGCCGGCGCTCCTATTACAGTGAAACGGTATTACATGGGGAATGTCAGTGAAATCAGCATCACCATGCCTTGATCTATACATACCTGCAGATTGTTTCAACTAACAATCTGCTTCAATCCTGCCGGCAACGACAGAACATCTCAACGAGGTTAGATAAAATGAAAATCGTGAACATTGTAACCGCGACTGCTTTGGCAAGCGCCCTCTCGTTTGCCGCAGTGGCGGAGAGTGACAAATCAGCAGCGCCTGCAACTTCCGGCGATACAGTTGCAGAGAAAGCAGCAACTCCATCGGGGCCGCAGAGCAGCAATATGCCGATGAATGTCGGACAAAAACCGATATACATGGGGCAAATGCCAATGGGAAACAGACACAGGCCGTTTGCAGTTGGGCAAATGCCCATGAACAGGGGGCAGCGGCCGATGGGAGCAGGGCAGGCGCCTATGAACAGGACCCAGAGACCGATGGGTACAGGTCAAATGCCGATGAATAGAGGACAGATGCCCATGATGGGCAGAGGCCAGGGTAATCGCATGGGCAGGGGTAAAATGGGGCACATGAATCCTCAGATGAAGCAGCAGATGATGGCCATGAAACAGGCGCACATGAAAAAGATGGAAAATCATCTCGCCAACATCGAAGCGCTGCTGAGAGAGTTGGTGGAAATGCAAAAAAAGAGGTAGTAGATTTAAGGAGTATTATTCAATACAAAATGTTGAGGAGAACTGTTATGACAGTAAAAAAGAGCACAACTAAAGAGACACCGGAGATGGAATCCCTCAAGGAGGAACTTGCAAATTTACGCAGCGACGTCGCTTCTCTTGTTGCAACCCTTGGAAAAATCTCACAATCGAAGGTAGCAGAAACGGCAGATTCCGTGACGGAAACCCTCGAGGAAAATAGCAACTGGGACGACATGAAATTGCAACTGGAGCAGGCTCGCGCCCAGGGAGAGCAGTTGAGTAACGATCTCGGTGAAGAGGTCAGCAGACACCCGCTGGCCAGCATCGCTATCGCCTTCGGTATCGGCTATATCGCTTCAAAAATCGTCAAATAGAGAAACGCAGCGATGAAAACAACTCTCTCTGATTTTGTGATCGCATTCCTTGACCTGATGGAAGCGGAGGGCCGTACGCTCAAAACGGCCAGTATCCGCGTAGGCTGGGGCATGGCTTTTATCATACTTGCAACAGTGCTCATTCTTGTTGCCAGCAGCAGTTTCCTGTGGGGTGTCTACCAACTCCTGATTACCGTCGTATCACCCCCCTCTGCGGCCATGCTGATCTCGCTATTCGCACTGGTTCTTGCAGCAGTTTCGGCAATTATCGCCAAAAAGGTTTCCCGGTGAACCGCAAACAGGCGCGGGACAACTTCTCCAATGTAGCCAGCGGAAAACGGCGCAAAGCCAATGTTGACCTGGATGAAGCCAAGGCCAGGTTAAGAAGGGTGGACGAGGATCTCGATATCAGCCCATCGCTGCACTATCTCGCCAAGGGTGACCTGAAGTCCTCACTGTTTGCCCTGGCGCCACTTGCCATGACCAGCATCAAACAGGAAAATCTGCTGATACCCCTGCTGACCAGGGCTTTACCGCTAATCAATCAATTGCTTTCCACGAAGAAAAAAACGGCCCGCAAATAGGGATAAGAGAGTGCTTGAACAGTAATCCTGGATGCGCAAAACGGATCTGAATAACAAATAGTTGGCAGTTGGCAGTTGGCAGTTGGCAGTTGGCAGTTGGCAGTTGGCAAAAGCCTAATCGAGTCATTACGGACTGCAAGCTTTTTTACTGCAAACTGCCAACTGAAGGCTGCAAACTATTTACATTACAGATCAGCGCCTTCCGCCCCTTCCACCACCGCCCCTGCTGCGGCCTCCACCACCGCCTCTACTACGGCCACCACCGCTGCTGCTGCGCTTGGCACTGCTGCGGCTTCTACTGCTGGTCGATGCACGTCTGTTGCCGCTTGAACGTGTTTTATGAGAACGGTTGAGGTTGCTCCCGGTTGAACCGCTGCTTTTCCTGTGCTTGCTGGATGCATACTTTTTGGAACTCGTTTTGCGCGCAGCCGGTTTTGCTTTAGCGGTGCTTTTCTTCGTCTGCTTGCGCGCTGCCGTTTTTGGCTTGGCTGCTTTCGACCTCTGCTGCTGTTTAGCTGGTCTCTTTGCCGCTCCTGCTTTGCGGTCTTTTACAGCAGCCTTGCTCCCTTTGCGGTCCTTGACTCCTGCGCCTGCCTTACGATCTTTCACAGCAGCCTTACCTGCTTTGCGATCCTTGACCCCCGCGCCTGCTTTACGATCTTTCACAGCAGCCTTACTCCCTTTGCGGTCCTTGACTCCTGCGCCAGCCTTACGATCTTTCACAGCAGCCTTTCCTCCTTTACGATCCTTGACTCCCGCAGCAGCTTTGCGATCCCTGCCACCTGCGCCAGCCTTACGGTCTCTCAGTGCAGCCTTATCACCTTTGCGATCCCTGCCACCTGCGCCAGCTTTACGATCTCTCAGTGCAGCCTTATCGCCCTTGCGGTCCTTCAATCCGCCGGCTCCCGCTTCACGACTTTTCACCGTCTTCCTCTGTTTCGCGTCAAGTTTTCCGACTTTACTCTTTTTCCAGCCATCTTTACCGCCATGCTTTGACCAGTCGTTTTTACCATCGCGCTTGTAGATGCTGCCATCTTTTCCGACAAAGAGATTGTTCTTCCCTTTGGCGACCTTGAAACCCTCGCCGGTACGCCTGTTGTATCCAGCAAGAGCTCCCCTTCCGCCTGATCCCTTTACGCCGGCGATGGTTTTTCCACCGCGTGAAATGTGGCCTGCCTTTGCCCAGTTGCCGCCTTTTTTGGTCACTGATTTCCCCCAGGAACCATAAGGCGTTTTGCCTCCCGTCCGTGTGGTGCGGCGGTTTGTATAGGGGTTATAGGAGGTGCGTGCAAAGGCGCTGCCGTAGGGACCGCGTGCAACACCACCACGGTAGAAACGCCCTGTCCTGGGATTGTAACCAGCTCTACCGCTTATGCCGCCATAGGGACCGTAGAGTCTGGGCCTTGCACCTCTGTAATAACCGTGCCCATAGCGGTAGCGCATACCGCAGCCATATCCGTAGAAACTGGGGCGGTAGCGATAATAGCCGTAATTCCCCCAGTAACTCCCGGCCCACAGCCCCAGGCCAAACATCAGCACGCCGGTTGCCGCCACATAGCTGCCGGAATAACCGGAGGTATAACCCACCACCACAGTATCCGGCGTGGAGTCATAGACGCGCACATAGGTGGCGTTATATTTGGGACTCTCTTCCGGAATGGTGTAGATCGCGTCGTCCACTTCTACCGCCACCGCCCATGGGCCTGTTGGCTCACTGGCGACAAACCACACGCCGTCGACCAGCGCGTAGTAGAGACCGGAGACCAGGAAGACATCATTCGGGGAGTTGATAGCATAGGAGACAGCCGGGCTGGTTCCCTTGATCTCCTCAAATTCAGGCTCACCCTCGTAAACAATCTCGGTGGTCGTATCCTTGCGGCTTACCGTCGCTTTTTGCGGAACTGACGCCAGCAGCACAGCCGCTTCGGCATCCGGGGTGCCCGGCACCGCAGTGAGCACATCGGCCAACTTATGGTCTTCCGGTATATTCGCAAACTCTTCCGGCAGGTCAGCCGAAGCCGCCTCCCAGGGGCCCTGCAGATCATCCGCCCTGAACCAGCGGCCAGCGGTCAGGAAATAGAATTTCTCATCATCATTGTCGAAAAACACCTCGCTGTCGGTGTTGGTGACATACATCAGCTTGGTTCCGGAGACCAGCCCAAACTCAGGCTCCCCATCCGTCTCGATCAACTCTGAGGGCTGCGTTGCAATAAAAACCTGTGCCTGCTCTTCGGCCGCCTTCCCCGGAATATGCTCTTTGACGTCCCCCCAGTCATCGTCATCAGGCAGTTTGCTGAGTGACTCCGGCAGTTTCTGTGTATTTTTCCACGGCCCCTTGACTGGATCAGCTGTCTCCATCCAGCTCTCCCCGTTGAGCAGGTAGTAGGTGGATGTGGAGACATCCCGCAGCAGATCCCAGTTGGTATTGATGGCAAACATCAGGCCATCGACACCTTCGACCGGCTTGAAGGAGGGCTCTCCCATGAAAGCCAGCAGAATGGCGGGTTTGTCGCTGTAAAAAATCGGCGGGGGATCGAGATTGACGTTAACCTCGCTGATATTCTGCTTGCCGGCCTCAAGATCGGCAACCAGGCGATCCAGTGACATGATCGTGCTTCCCCTGACAGAAATCGCCTTGGTCACCAGGTCGCCGGCCTTTGCAGCAATCTCGTCATCGATATCGGGAAAGTGCGTTTTGGTGATTGTTATGTTGTCCAGCAGCACCTCGTCCTTCTCCTTATCCACCTCGGTCGTCGCCTTGAAGTAGACCGCCCCATACAGAAACTCATCACTCCCTTTGAACTGTACGGAGGCCGCCGCCCTGGCCGTCAGCGTGGTGTAATCCTTCCATTCGTCCAGCTGCGGCTGGTAGACAACAACCTGCCCCTCATCATGGTCGTACTCCCGCGGCCAGCCGAGTTCCGCCGCCCCATCTTCTAGCTCTGCATTCGTAGCCGCCAAAGCCTTCTGAGCCTTTGCAGCGTCAGGCCCGGCGAGCGCAGCCTTGACCGTCGGCTGTGCGGACTCTTCCGCCACCAGCGCGGTAGCGCCGAAGAAAACGTAGAGAGCGAAGAGTGGAATGTAGATGCGTTTCATAGTGTGTTCCTCAACAAATCAGGAAGGGGATCTTCATCAATACATAGCATAATGAGATTGATGAATGAAGTTAGAAATCATAGTGCCTGTAAAGATAGCACTATCAAATATACATGTATAGCAAAGCACAGTTGGCAGTTGGCAAAACACTGGATTATTGTCCACTGCAAGCTGTTTTTACTGCAAACTGCACACTGACGACTGCAAACTTTCTACAATACTGATTAGCGCCTTCCACCGCCACCCCTTCCACCGCCACCTCTGCTGCGGCCTCCACCCCCACTACTGCGATTTTTGCTGCTGCTAGTGGCGCGTTTGTTGCCGCTTGAACGTGTTTTATGAGAGCGGTTGAGGTTGCTATTGACTGAACCAGCGCTTTTTTTGTGCTTGCTGGAAGCATACTTTTTGGAACTCTTTTTGCTTGCGGCAGGTTTTGCTTTGGCGGCCGATTTTGGCTTCGCTTTAGATGCCGCCTTTGGCTTGGCCTTGGCAGCCGGTTTTGGCTTGGCCTTGGCAGC
>JAIVTC010000289.1:0-10768 GCA_048629055.1 Candidatus Bathyarchaeota archaeon | reverse complement strand
GCTATCGGGCATATCTTACGGAAAATGCCGTAAATACATCCATGTATGGCGTAGGCGGAAATAAGGAGTTGTCCATAAATAACTTACCGATATCGCGCAGCAATGTTGTTCATCTTCAAGGCGCAGCAAGGAGCGCATAGCAGCGTTATGTAACTCTTGCTGGAACGCAGAAGAGGGACAACAGGGCAAGCAGGATCGGGAAGTTATTTTTGGACAACGACTTAGGCGAGTGCTTCTCTCGCCTGTGACGCCAGGGCGCCGAATGCAGGTTTGTCATGCACGGCAATATCCGCCAGCATCTTGCGGTCGACTTCGATACCTGCCCTGTTAAGACCATTGATCATGCGGCTGTATGAGAGGCCGTTGTTACGCGCTTCAGCGTTGATACGGGCAATCCACAGCGAACGAAACTGGCGCTTCTTCTGGCGACGGTCACGATAGGCATATTGGCCGGCTTTGATCACCGCCTGTTTGGCGACACGATAGACTTTACGACGTGCGCCGTAATAACCTTTCGCCTGTTTCAGGACTTTTTTGTGTTTTGCGTGTGCGGTTACACCACGTTTTACTCTAGGCATTGTTCGCTCCTCTCAATTCAGGCGTAAGGGATCATACGACGGGCGACTGCAACATCTGACTTATGCAGTGTTGCAGGGGCGCGCAGTGCGCGTTTACGCTTGGTGCTCTTTTTCGTCAGGATGTGACGGCGATGAGACTGAGCTCGTTTGAAACCACCGGAGGCAGTTTTACGGAACCGCTTGGCGGCTCCGCGATTGGTTTTCATTTTTGGCATTTTCGTTCTCCACTTAATTAAAGCCCGGTATAGACCCGGGGGGTTACTTAGACAACATCCGAGGTAATGCCTGTCACCAGGATGCTGTTGGTGTGGCTGGATTCTTAGTCGTTGTCCAAAAATAACTTCCCCATCCTGCTTGCCCTGTTGTCCCTCTTCTGCGTTCCAGCAAGAGTTACATAACGCTGCTATGCGCCTCTTGCTGCGCCTTGAATAGGGACAACATTACCGCGCGATATGGGGGAGTTATTTATGGACAACTCCTTACGAGTCCAGCCACAATCATAATTTAACGGAGCATATTACCATAATTAAGCGTAATTTCTCAAACAGTCCCGTAAAATTCTGCATATTGTCATTTCGACCAAAGGGAGAAATCCTGATGCACCCTGTTGAATTCACAACTTCAGGATTTCTCCTTGCAGTCGAAATGACACCTGTTCTGCGTAATTCAAATCAGGTTTTTCTCGGAGCCATGATCATGACCATCTGGCGTCCTTCCATTCCCGGTTTTTGTTCAATCTGTGCAATCTCATCGAGATCCTTCTCGACACGCTGCAACACCTCAAGACCCAGTTCTCTGTGTGCATGCTCACGACCACGGAAACGCATGGTGATTTTCACCTTGTCTCCCTGCTCGATAAACCTGATCAGATTCCGTAGTTTGATGTTGTAGTCGCCAATATCGGTTGCCGGACGGAACTTGATCTCCTTGACCTGCACCTGTTTCTGTTTTTTCTTGGCCATCTGGCGTTGTTTCTTCGCCTCAAAGATATGTTTGCCATAATCCATAATCCGGCAAACCGGCGGTTCTGCATTGGGCTGAATCTCAACTAGATCCAGACCTGCGTTTTTTGCAGTCTCCTTCGCCTCAGTGAGCGGTACGATCCCCGCCTGTTGACCATCGGCGTCGATGAGACGCACTTCGTTACCGGTAATGTCATCGTTCAGACGGTTACGGTTACGTCTGCTTTGCTTAGCAATAACTCTATCTCCACATTAAATAAAAAAATAAAAGCACCGGACTGTTGAATCACTTGCAAAACTCGTCAATTGTGAATTGTGTCATCTCGAACGAATGTGAGAGACCTTATTCATCAAAAAATCAAGATTTCTCCTTTCAGTCGAAATGACAGCTTGTTACGAGTTTTGCAAGAACCCCGGTTATCGATGCTTTCGAAACCTACTTTCGACTCTCTACCATCCCGGTAAGCATGACAGTCAAATCATCAATCGTCATGGGGCCAAGATCCTTTCCGCCTCGCGCACGTACTGCGACAGTGCCGTTTTCCATCTCGCGGTCGCCAACGACCAGCATAAAGGGAATGCGTTGCAATGTGTGCTCGCGAATTTTAAAGCCGATCTTCTCATTTCTCAAGTCTGTTTCGACTTTAAATCCTGAATTTTTCAATATTTTTGCAATTTTATTGACATAGTCGGCCTGATTATCCGTGATATTCATCACCACAAGCTGCACCGGAGCCAACCACAGCGGCAATGCGCCGGCATAGTGTTCGATGAGGATACCGATAAAACGCTCCAGTGAACCCAGGATTGCGCGGTGCAGCATGACCGGTGTCTGCTTGCTGTTATCTTCCGCGACATAGTGGGCGCCGAGGCGTTCCGGCATGGAGAAGTCCAGCTGGATGGTGCCGAGCTGCCATACACGCTCGAGGCAGTCCTTCAGCGAGAACTCGATCTTGGGGCCATAAAAGGCGCCTTCGCCCGGCTGCAGTTCCCACTCCAGACTTTTCATATTGAGGACGTCTTGCAGCGATTTCTCCGCCTTGTCCCACAACTCGTCAGCGCCGACACGCTGTTCAGGCCGTGTCGAGAACTTCACCAGCACCTCTTCAAAGCCGAAATCCCGATACACCTCGAACAACAGATCAATAAAATCGGAGACTTCATCCAGAATCTGCTCCTCGGTACAGAAGATATGCGCGTCATCCTGCACAAAATTACGCACCCGCATCAATCCGTGCAGCGTTCCGGACGGCTCGTTGCGATGGCAGGAGCCAAACTCCGCCAGGCGCAGCGGCAGATCCCGGTAGGATTTGAGGCCATGATTGTAGATCTGAATATGCGCCGGGCAGTTCATCGGCTTGATCGCATAGTCCCGATTCTCGGATGCCGTGGTGAACATCAACTCCTTGAACTTCTCCCAGTGACCTGACTTCTCCCACAGGGAGCGGTCGATGATCTGCGGGGTGCACACCTCCTGATAGCCATGATCACGCAATTGAGTGCGGATATAGTCCTCGATGGTCAGGTAGATCTGCCAGCCCCTGTCGTGCCAGAAGATCATTCCCGGCGCCTCCTCCTGTGAGTGAAACAGGTCCAGCGCCTTGCCGATCTTGCGGTGATCACGCTTCTCCGCCTCCTGCAAACGTCGCAGGTAGGCCTTTAACTCCTTTTTATCACGCCACGCCGTTCCATAGATGCGCTGCAGCATCTCATTGTTGGAGTCGCCCCGCCAGTAGGCGCCGGCAACCTTCATCAACTTGAAAGCCTTCAGCTTCCCGGTCGACGGGACATGCGGACCACGGCATAGATCCGTAAATTCTCCCTGGGTGTAGAGTGACAGCGGCTCGGTGTCGGGAATCGAGGCAATGATCTCCGCCTTGTACTCCTCTCCGAGCTGACGGAAAAACGCCACCGCATCATCACGCGCCATCTCGGAGCGGCTAATATCTATATTAGCCCTGACCAGTTCAGACATCCTTTTTTCGATTGCGAGCAGATCTTCCGGCGTGAAGGCGTGTTCGGAGGAGAAGTCATAATAGAAGCCATCCTCGATGGTTGGACCGATGGTCACCTGTACCTGCGGGAATAGCTCCTTGACAGCCATCGCCAGCAGATGCGCCGTTGAGTGGCGAATCACCTCCAGGCCCTCATCGTCCCTCGCTGTAATGATGGCCAGTTCGGCGTCAGCATCAATTACATGGGAGGTATCAACCAGCGTTCCGTCCACACGGCCAGCCAGTGCTGCTTTCGCAAGTCCGGGGCCAATCGATGCGGCAACATCAAAAACAGTGACAGGGTGATCAAAATCGCGGCATGAACCGTCAGGAAGCGTAATTTGTGGCATTCTAAAACCTCAGTGGTGACCCATACGAAAGGACACTTGAAAAAATCAAATCAGTGGAACCTCTTGCAAAACTCTCAATAGCTGTCATTTTGACTTAAAGGAGGAATCTTAACTTTTTGAAAAATAAGATCTCTCACATGCGTTCGAGATGACAAAACTCACTATTGACGAGGTTTGCAAGAAGAACAGAGGAACAAACATTCAGGGAGTGCGGAGAATAACGTTTCTCTTCCCCCCGAAACCGCGCATTGTAACGCATTTTATCATGGGGAACATTCTGAATTTTCAGCTTCCCGACGAACGCTCGATGAGTTCCCTCTCCCACCGGGAGAGGGTTTTGGGGAGAGGAAAATCAATCAATTCCCGGGCCGGAATCCCTCACTTCAGGGGAGACCATGTCGGTAAATTTTTCAAAGTTTTCACGGAATGCAGCAGCCAGTTTGCGAGCTGTTGTCTCATAGTCCTTGCGGTCAGACCAGGTATTTACCGGCTGCAGCATCTCTGCTGGAACGCCGGGGCAGGATTCCGGCACATCGAGATGAAAAATCGGATCACGGTGCATCGGGATATCATCCAACTCGCCGTTCATCGCAGCATTCAGCATGGCGCGGGTATGCGGCAGATGAATGCGTTCGCCGGTTCCATAGCTGCCGCCGGTCCAGCCGGTATTGATCAGCCAGCAGTGAACATGATCATGCTGGATGTGTTTGCCCAGCAACTTTGCGTAGACAGCCGGATGAAGCGCCATGAAAGGAGCACCGAAGCAGGCGCTGAAAGTTGGCGTGGGTTCGGTGATTCCCGCCTCTGTGCCGGCCACCTTCGCCGTATAACCCGAGATAAAGTGATACATCGCCTGCTCCTTGGTCAGCCTGGAGATCGGCGGCAACACGCCGAAGGCATCCGCCGTCAGCATGATGATTTGCGTGGGATGGCCGCCAATGCCGGGGTAGATGGCGTTGGGTATATGCGTAACGGGATAAGCTGCGCGGGTGTTCTCCGTGTAGCGCTGGTCATCCAGATCCAGGTGGCGCGTATCGATATCGAGATGCACATTCTCGAGAATGGTTCCAAAACGCCGGGTGGTCGCATAGATCTCCGGCTCCTTCTCTTCGGAGAGTCGTATCACCTTGGCGTAGCAGCCGCCTTCGAAATTAAATACCCCGTCATCATCCCAACCGGTTTCATCATCACCGATCAGTTTGCGCTTCGGATCTGCCGAGAGGGTTGTTTTGCCCGTACCGGAGAGACCAAAGAAGATCGCTACGTCATCCTTCTCCCCCATATTGGCGGATGCATGCATCGACATGACCCCTTTTTGCGGCAACAGGTAATTCATGACTGTAAAAATCGACTTTTTGATTTCACCGCCATAGCTGGTTCCACCGATCAGAACGATTCGCTTGCCGAAATGGATGATGATGAATGCTTCCGAATTGGTGCCGTCCGTCTCCGGGGTTGCGTGAAATTCCGGCACATGGAGCACTGTAAACTGCGGTTCGTTTGCCTCGATATCGCGGTCGAAATTCGTTGGCCGCAAGAACATGTTTCGTGCAAACAGGTTATGCCAGGCCGTCTGCGTAATAATGCGCACCGCCATTTCATGTTTGGGATCGGCGCCGGCCAGGCAGTCCTGCACAAAGATCTCCTCCCCCTCCAAAAATGTACAGGCGCGTTGATAGAGCGTGTCGAACTTCTCCTCGGAAATGGATTGATTGACCTCACCCCACCAGATTTTATCCCTGCTGGTAGGTTCATCAACGATAAATTTGTCATTGGCCGCTCTGCCCGTGTAGGCTCCTGTTCTGACGATCAGGGCTCCATGGTGAGCCAGGTGTGATTCGCGACGGCGCACCGAGGCTTCGATCAGTGCCGGAGTCGACAAGTTCCAGTAAATGGCATCCAGTTTTTTCAGCCCCATTTTTTTCAGCACCAGCTTCAGGTCACTCACACCCATCAGACCAACACCTCTCAATTAGTATTACTCAAAACAAATGGAATTATTCGCTTCGCTCACCCTTCGGGCCGCCCTGTAGGCGTTCAAAGCGCAAGCGCTTTAGTCCGGCTAAAAGCATGCCGGAATGACGCGTTTTGTAAATGCCTCATAAAATATGCAGATGTTTCTGCTCGACATCGACAGCATACCGGAAAATCTGCTCCATGATAATTCATGAAAGCTCAAAGGATCTTGGACTGACGCTTCCATTCCATTTCTTTAGCCTATATTCTTCTGCATATATGTGAAAGATATGATGAGTATGCGAATTGCATCGTTTACGTTATTCCTACTATCTCGTCTGAGAGAGCGCTAATGAAAATTGCAGCCCCACTGTTTCGGCTGAGTCTTGCACTGTTACTACTTGCAGTTGTCAATAACACGGCTGCTGAGACCGATGTTTCACAAACCAGCTCGGACATTCTTGTCCCTGAGGAGCAGCTCAATGACGCCATCAAGGCGGCGGAAGAGTCGTCGCAGCTGGAGAAATCGGTCAAGGAGAAGTTGATCGAGCTCTACAAGTCGACCATTGAGCAGCAGAAAAAAGTGCTCTCCCACAACGATGCAACCACTGCCTTCATCCGCAGCAGAGAGCAGGCCCCCGAAAAATTCAAGGCAATCATCGAAGAGATTCAGCGGCAGGACAACAAGGATGTCTCGGCGCTTCTGCCCCTGCCGGTTGACGCATCCACAGAGGAGATCAAACAGCTTCTATTAACAACAAAATCCACTCTCTCTACAGCACATAACAGGCTCTCCAGGCTGGATCAGCAGCTGAAATCCCAGCAACAGCGGCCGAAGGCTATCCGCCGGCAACTCGAAACAGTTGCCCAGCGTCTGCAGGATGTCAGAAATGAGATGCAATCTCCAACTCCTGCAGATCAACTTCCACTGCTGACTGAAGCCAGGCAATGGAATCTTGCGGCCAGGTCAGCAGCCCTCAACGGTGAAATCGAGATGCTCAATCAGGAGTCGCTCACGCATGTAGCGCGTCTGGAGTTACTCAAGGCGCAGCGCGCACAAACAGAAAATAGCTTCAAACAGCTCAACGCATCGATCAGCCAGCTCGAAGAGAAGCTCATCGAGCGCCGCCAAAGTGATGTCGAGCAAGCCAGGGAGAAAGCGGATACCGAGATAGAGGAGTCTGCCGGAAAACACCCCCTGATCCGGGAACTGGCGGAAAAAAATGCGGCCCTGGGCAAGGAACTCGAACAGATAACGCAAGATCTCAAGAGCATGATACTGGAAAAGGATCAAACCATTGCAATAGCGCAGAAGATCGACGAGGATTTTCGCCGCAGCAGGGAGAAGCTCAATATCGCCGGTCTCAGCCAGGTTTTCGGGCAGGTGCTTCTCGATCGCCGCCGCAACCTTCCCGACACCAAGCCTTTTTATAAAAAAGAGAAAACCCGCCATCGACTCATGGCCAATGCCGGATTGCGCCAGATCGGCAACATCGAAGAACGCCAGAAATTGCAGGATGTCGATCTCTACATTAGTCAGTTGACAGCAGAATTTCCACAGCAGGCGCCTGAGAGCATTCATGCTGATCTTGTCAAGCTGGCGTCCAGCCGCAGGGATTTACTGACCAAGGCCATTGCTCTTGACAGCGTCTATTTGCAAACTCTGGAGGAGGCGGACAGCGCCTACCGGCAGACCCTCGAATCCGTTGAAAACTACGAACAATTTTTGGCGAAACATCTGCTGTGGGTGCGAAATGCGCCTCTACCAACTCTAAAAAACATCCCTTTGACTGTGAAACGATTCAGTTGGCTGCTCAACCCCTCCCTGTGGTTTGAAGCTCTTCATGCGCTGCTCTCGAGTGCAACAGACTCACCCGTGTTTGGTATGGGGCTGATGCTGTTTATTATTCTCAGATGGAATGCCGCTCGATTGCGCAGCATTATTGAGACCAGCGGCAAGCCTGTTGGAAAACCGCTGGAGGATCATTTTTCCTACACATTCAAGGCGCTGATTGCTTCCCTGCTGATCGCACTCCCATGGCCGTTGCTGATGGCCGTCAGCGGATGGCAAATGGGGCTCTCGGCAGAGGCTACCGCCTTTTCAAAAGCCGTTTCCAGCGGTCTGTTGGAAACCGCGCTGGTATTCTTCTACCTGCGCAGTTTCTACATCATCTGCATGCCCGGCGGCCTTGCTGCTGCGCACTTCCAGTGGCCAACATCAAGCGTTCAGCTGCTGCGAAAAGAATTCAACCGTTTCATGGTCAGCTTCACGCCCACCCTGTTCATTACTTTTACCACATTCGATTACAGCGATCTCTCAATGGAACAGGGACTCGGCCGCATATCGATCATGTTGGCGCTGGCGCTGCTCGGGGTGTTTTTTTACCGCCTGTTTGGCTCCAATAGCGCTGTACAGCAATTACAGCACCGTTTCCCCGACTTCCTGTTTGTCAACAAACGCCCGTTGTGGACCTCTCTGCTGCTGTTGATTCCCATTGCACTGATCACACTCACTATCCTTGGCTATATTTATACTGCAGGAGTTCTAACATACAATCTGCTGCAAACCATGTGGTTTGCTCTTGCTCTTGTCGTCGCGCAACAGTTGGCAATACGCTGGCTGGTGCTGTCACACCGCAGGCTTGCGTTCAAGGCTCTGCTGAAACATCACAAGGAGGAGGATGGGGATGAACCGCTGGAACCTGAGGCCGAGAAGGAGTTCGATCTCTCCAGGCTGACCCAGCAGAGTCGCAAACTCATCGATGTGGCGCTCATTTTTGCTGCCATCAGCGGATTATGGTTCATCTGGTCCGAAGTGCTGCCCGCCCTCACTGTATTCGATGAAATCACTCTGTGGCGTTACACCGATGTCATCGATGGGAGAGAGCAATATGTCGCGGTGACACTTGGCAGCATCTTTCAAACGATTATTTTAATTATTGCCACCATCGTGGCGGCACGGAATATCCCCGCATTACTGAAGATCATACTACGCCAGTCTTTTGGTGTCGCACCGGGAAATCGCTATGCAATCGCCACATTGACAAAATATGTGATTGCATCGATTGGCGCCATCATTGTTTTTAGCAACCTCGGTATAAACTGGTCAAAACTGCAATGGCTGGTAGCAGCCCTTGGTGTTGGCATCGGCTTTGGTCTGCAGGAGATTATTGCCAATTTCATTTGCGGCATCATTATTCTTTTTGAACGACCGATACGGGTCGGCGATTTTGTCACTGTCGGTGAATCCGGCAGCGACGCGTCCACTGGCACAGTCACCCGCATCCGCATTCGCGCCACGACTCTTCTCACCCGCGACAGGCAGGAACTTCTGGTGCCCAACAAGGAGTTCATTACCGGTCGTCTGCTAAACTGGTCACTCACTGACGAGACGGTTCGCATCATTATTCCTGTCGGCATCGCCTATGGCAGTGATGTCAAAACCGCGATGGCTATCATCATCCAGGTTGCACGGGAGAATAACAATGTACTGGAAGAGCCGGAGCCATCCGTCACCTTTGAGAGTTTTGGCGATAGTTCACTGACCGTGAATTTGCGCTGTTTTCTGGAATCGGTCGACTATCGTCTCGAGACAACCAGTCAACTGCATGAAGCGATCAACGAAAAACTCATCGCCGCCAACATTGAGATTGCCTTTCCGCAGAGGGATGTGCATCTGGATTTCAAGCATCCGCTTGAGGTGCGCATTCAGGGTAATGATGACTCAATACACAGCAGTGAACAGGCTGAATAATAGCCAGCCCACTGTTTCGCGGCCACAAGACCGCTACAGGTAAGTTCTCAAAAAGCCCGTGTGAATGCCGTCATCTGTTTAACAAAATGTGTTCAACACACGTGGATATTGAGAAGTTACTCCTACAGTAGTAATGTGTTTGCTGGTCACGTAGGAGTGGTCATCTGACCACGCAAGAGATTTACTCTGAAACAGCCTTACGGATCAGCGGGATCAATGGCTCGGGAAGAGTGATGCCACCCGCAAGGGAGAATTCGTGTGCCTGATCAGACATCTTTCTCCAGGTCTTGCGAATGATGTCGATCCACTTCGCTTCATCGTACTCAGGATGCTTGTCAGCGAATGCCTGCATATAGTGTTCAATAAACACCAGGCCGGCAATATCTTCCACCATCTGGGTATCCCTGTTGCTTTTAAGCGCGCGTTTGCCGACGGCCTGCTTCACTCGCTCGATAATATCGGCATCAATACCCGCCTGCTGCAGCAGTTCAGCAGCAGTTTCCGCATGAAACTTGTACAGCCCGGTGCGCCATTGGTGATAGCCCTTGCGGTTCATCGGGTAGTCGCTGCGCGGGGATTTCCAGCGCTGAATATGCTGTGAGCGGATCGCCAGGCGCACAGCCTCATCAGCATCAGGGGCATAACGCTGCAGCATGCCGGACATCCGTTGTGCGTAGAGAAGCTCTTTCGGCCAACGCTTTGCATCGGCAACTTCCTCGTTTGGATCTTCACTATTGGCAGCGTCAATCAGTGCAATGGCTTTGTCGAATGCTTGTAGCTGTTGGGGCATTGATTCTCTCCGATCATTTGAAGGCGCTATTTTATCCCTCTTCCTGAAGCGTTGTCAGGGGTAGATGTCCATGTTCCTCAAGTGGAAAAATAACTCAACAACATGACCAGTTTCACGTCATCAATACCCCGCAAGTCAACTCGCTGATTTCTTGATTGCCGAACCGGCTTTCTCAACGTCTTTGCCAACACCCTTGACCGTCTCGCAACCAGTGGCGACGACAATCATTGCCGTTATAAACAGGATCGTGATTACTTTTTTCATCTCAGAGTCACCTTTTTACATCGATTATCACGGCGAGAGTATAGCCCATACGCAGCCAACAAGAAAAAAGCACTTGGGGTGGAAACCCTAAGTGCTTGTTTTATATGGTAGCAACGGGTA
>JAIVTC010000288.1:0-8224 GCA_048629055.1 Candidatus Bathyarchaeota archaeon | reverse complement strand
CCATGATGGAACTGTTTGACTCCCTCATTACCTGGGTCAATGCGCATCCGCACTGGGCCGGAATTATTGTTTTTCTGGTTGCCTTCAGTGAATCGCTGGCTGTTATCGGCATGATCGTTCCTGGCGTGTTGATGATGTTTGCGGCAGGAGCCCTGGTTGGCGCCGGCGCAGTGGAGTTCATGGGCATCTACTGGTGGGCTGTTGCCGGGGCAGTGTTGGGTGACGGGCTCAGTTTTTGGGTTGGCCATCACTACAAAGAGCAGCTCTGCTCGATGTGGCCATTTTCAAAACATCCGCAGATGCTTGACAAGGGGATCGGGTTTTTTCAGCGCTGGGGTGGTAAAAGCGTTGCTCTGGGGCGTTTTTTTGGTCCTGTCAGAGCAGTGATCCCACTCGTAGCAGGCATGATGGAGATGCCGCTGCAGCGATTCCTGATTGCCAATATCCTCTCGGCGCTGGGGTGGGCTGTTGCCTATCTGCTGCCGGGTATTGTCATTGGCGTCTCTCTGGATCTTGCTTCCGAAGTGGCATTGCATCTGGTGATACTGGGTGTGATCGTTTTTGTCGGATTGTGGCTGTTGTTGTGGCTGGCAAAGCTGCTCTTTTTCCTGTTTCAGCCCGTGGCGGTACGCTTTGTCCGCTGGCTGCTGAATTTTTCCCATGGAGAGACTTTTCCGCGGCGGCTTGCCGCTGCACTGGCGGACCCGGGCCATAAAGAGGCGCAGGGGCTGGCATTTATGGCGGCATTGCTGCTGTTGATGATATTTTTCATTACGCTGATTGCATCCCTGCTGTTTGGGTTCCATGGCTTTGGCCCTATCGATCATGCCGTTTATGAAAGCCTCGCTGCGTTGCGATCACCTGCTGCTGATTCCCTGATGGTGTTTGTCACCATGTTTGGTGACAGTTGGGTGCTGATTGGTTTGAGTCTTGTCGTACTATTGTTGCTCCTGCGGCAACATCCCGCAACAGCATGGCACTGGCTGGCGGCTGTTGCATTTGCATTTATTGTGGTGTTTCTGCTCAAGCAGGGATTGCGTGTTCCCCGACCCGAAGAGGCGACAGCAGAGGGCTGGTCATTCCCTTCGGGGCATACATTAAGAAGTACAGTGATTTATGGCTTTCTCGCCTTGTTGCTGTGTACTCCGCTGAAGGCGTCAGGACGTATGGCTGTCTATGCGGGTACTGCCGCGCTGGTTGCTCTGATCGGTTTTTCACGACTCTATCTCGGGGTTCACTGGTTCTCTGATGTGGCAGCTGGCTGGTCTATTGGCGTTCTGTGGGTGACGATCCTTGGACTTGCATGGCGCCATCATCCACATCCGGCACTGAATACGAGGGTGCTGGTAGCAGCAGTGATTATCTGGCTGGTGGTTGCAAGCGGCTGGCATATGATGGGGCGTCAACAAGCGCAACTGGCCCTTTATCAGCCGCAGCATGATGTGATTGCTGTGGGCATTGAGGAGTGGCGGCAGGGTGCTCCATTGCCGCAGTGGAGGGAGACGTTGTTTGCAGGGCGCGACCCGTTAGGCTTGCGTTTTAGTGGTGATATCAAGAATATTGAGCAATTGCTGCAGCAGCACGAATGGAATATCTCAAAGCCTTTTCGGGTGCTGGATCTGATGCAGAATCTAATTCCGCAACAGCGGGCGCCTGAGTTGCCGGCAGTGCCAAAGCTCTATGATGGCCGGGAGCCGACCCTCACCATGACAAGAGTGATTGATAATCGCTATCTGGTGCTGCGCTTGTGGCTGAGCCATTTCGAGGTAGAAGGTTGCCAGATTTGGCTAGGACATCTCACTGAACAGCAGGAGAGGTCATTGGCTGGAATACTACGCATTCCTGACAGTGTCGGATCGGAATTTGCCAGGCAGCAGGAGAGGGAGGTGCAAAAAGTGCTGGAGTCATCAGGATCCTGTGTCAATCCCCCCAACGTTCAGCAAGTGAATGCGCTACATTTAGATGATCCAGTATCCTCGCAACCAAAAAATCAATAATTTCATCGACACAGGAGGGATTAAAATAAAATCCCGGATTCGCCGGCATAATGGTTGCTCCAGCCTGTGACAGTTTGAGCATGTTTTCAAGATGGATTGTTGAGAATGGAGTTTCACGAACCACCATGATCAACGGTTTGCGCTCTTTCAGCATGACATCGGCAGCACGATCGATCAGATTGCCACTGATGCCGTGTGCGACACTTGCCAATGTGCCTGTGGTGCAGGGACAGATCACCATGGCCTGCGGAGGATTAGAGCCGCTGGCCACTGGAGCAGTCCACTGCTGCCGGCCATAAACTTTCAATTGCTCTGTTGTGACAGTGTAGCGATCACATAACTGCTGCTGGACATCCTGCGGGCGAGATGAGAGCTCCAGTCCGGCCTCCATGCGCATGACGATCTGGGCTGCCTGGGAGTAGAGTAGAGAGACCTGTCGCCCGGCCTTGAGCAGCTCCTCCAGCAGGTGTAAACCATACTGTGCTCCGGAAGCCCCGGTCCACGCGAGTGTGATCGGCTTGTTGTTATCCATAGTGATCCCTTGATCGCCAAATAATTATTATTAGCCTGATAACCGCTCACCTCCAGGCTTGGATGGTTTCAATGGTAAGGGGGCTGGTTCAAAGTCGCTCAGGATGATCTCAAGCCCACCTTGTTCGCTTCGATCGCCATCATTAAGTCTCTTACTGTGTAAATCTTATACAACATATCAAAAAAAATTTCATGCATCTCTTATTGCTTCTGGCTTTGCCGGGTTAGGACTATCCCTTTAATCTATTGGCAAAAATCCTTGATGCTATCGTCAAAGTACTTTGCAGGCCTTTTATTCAAGATATCACGAAGCAGGCGATTTAAAGTAACCGGGTCATTGTCAAAGCCGCCGTGCGTTTTACTTACGCTATAGAGGCCACTCCTTCCATTGGAAACATGAACATTAAATCGCTTACCCAATGCTTGTAGTTTTGGATCATTTTTCAGCTCGTCAGCAAAATTTTTCATGCCTAAAATAGGTGCAGGCAGATCCTCCTCAAAAGCCTGTGATACCAGGTACAGCAGTGACTTCCGGTAAGGTCCGACAGAATCATCCTGTTCAAGCTCGTCAGTCAATATAAAGAGATTCAGTTTATCAATGCCAAATGTATTCGATTTGCTTAATAGCATGGGTTTGTAGATTTTATCAAACACATCCATATGACAGGCCGGTGCAAATAATGTACAGCTGGCTATACGCAATTTTGGCGCCTGTTTTTGCAGCGCCACTAATAAATGAGCCAGCAATATCGCTCCCGTACTATGGCCGACAAGATTGATTGTCAGGGGCTCATTTCCACTCTCTGAAAATGCCTGCAAAAAGGCTTTGAGCGTTTTTGTACCGGCGTTATTTCTGATAAATGGCGATCCGGCGCCTTGTTTCATTTCCCGCCACAAGGCCCGTCCTGGTATCCGCGTGAGCCACTCCAATACTTCGTCTTTCATATTACTGAAACTGCCGACACGCTCTTCTACCGGGGCTTTTTTACGGAAAACCACATCTTTTAACTCCTCCATAAGACCCGTGTCGTACATGTAGTGGTAGGGGTAGATTTTATTTGCTTTAAAAGTGTCGACCATGGCGGCGATTCTGCGCGCAGAGTCCTCCGGACTATTGAGTCCGCCATGCGCATAAAACATCAGGTGCTGATATTTTTTATTATTTGCAACCAGGTTCGCTGTAATTTTCGTATCATTATGGTCACTCCAGTAGCGTCCCTGTTCATGGAAGTGGCCATCATCAATATGGACAAAGTGTCCCTTGATAATATTCCGTGTTGGACTGGACTTAATGCAAAGACCTGCGCGTATTGCAGAGTTAACACCATTCGTCAGATGCCACACCTGCGGTGTAGACAAAGCCATGCCAACGACCCAGGCATCACGAATATTGGCAGACCAGTCTTCATACGACCAGTGACCTAAACCCTTTTTCCCCCACGTATCTCCCCATGAATTCTGGATCCAAAACCCTTCCCGGTCATAACCAACTATCGCAAATGCGTGCCCGCCTATCATGTCAGAAGAGAGCTTGATTTTGCCACTGGTTTTTGACGGTTTTGACCAGCCTTTGTGGACATTAGCCGAGCAAAATATAACACCGCTTTCGTTTAATGCTGAATGAAAGTCAGAGAGTCTTTTGCCGAGCCTGTAGTATGCGCCGATGGATGTTTCACGTGCTGATTTTGCGCGTGCGACTGTGAGCGAACCGGGCCGGTTGGATATATAAGGCCATTCGCTATCCTGGCATACGCCCATGTTGTACCAGCCTTTAATTGCGCCCCGGCAACTGGAACCCGCATATTCTTCACCCGGCCAGTCATCATGTTTTTTAGCCATTTCGTAAAGCATGCGAGCACTAACTTTATAGTCGCGTTTCTGCCTTATATTCAGCTGGTTTATAACGGCCGCAAGGCCGAACCCTGTGCAGGCGCCTTCGGATTCCTGATCCAGAATCTCCAAATCCGCGGACAACAAAGCCGGTGCCAGGGTTTGCAATGAAGGGCGATACAACCAGTCCCGGGCATCAGGCACATCACTGATAGCATTTAACCGGTATTCAGTGGATGAGATTTTGATACTTTCCATTTTAATCTCCTTATGTACTTGATATTCATGTGTGGCAGTATAGCACCCGGGTGAACCAGGAGGCTGTCCGAGAATAGGGACCGTAGCGAGGGGACACCATTTTGAGTCAGATTTTTCGTGCATTTGAGGCGAATAACTGGTCTATTTAACGAAAATGGACGGAAAATCTGGCCAAAAGGGTGTTTCCGCAGTAGGTTTTTTATTCTCGGACAGCCTCCTGATATGTATTGACCTGTCAAGGTTGTATTGATGGGTTCAGTTGGTCTGTCAGCGTCGATGGCCGGTTAAGGTTTACCATAATCGTAGTTACCACATCCTCCTATAGCTTTTTTTCAGCCTGCACGGTTAGTATGGGATACGTCAGTACTCCCTATGCGCGGGAAGTCCTGACTCTTATCAGAAAGTCATCTATCCACCAGAGGAAAAATCTATGAAATCAAAATTAGCACTTATGCTGCTCATCTGCACCAGCCTTCTTGTCGGAGGCATCGCTGTTGCAGGTTCAGGCTACGGTAAACAGAAAGTTGTCTACCATATCAACTATGACAATCCCAAAGCTCAGGCAGGCGCCCTGCGCAATATCCAGAACCACATCAATGCCATTGGCGAAGAAAACCTTGAGTTGAAGGTTGTTATGCATGGTAAGGGACTCTCGTTGCTGTTGACCCCGGATCAGCTTGAAAACACCAAATTGAAGCTGGGTAATGCAACAGATGATATGCAGACAAAAATCACTGGGCTGAAGAATCAGGGGGTGGAATTTCAGGTCTGTGCAAATACGCTGAAAGGGAAAAAGATCAGTTATGAGGATGATCTGTTCGATGTTGACGAAGCTGATATCGTTCCAAGTGGCGTGGCTGAGCTAGCGAGATTGCAGGCCATGGGATACAGCTATATCAAACCATAGTTCAGTTACTTATAGGCAGTGATGGTAACACCTCAATAACTCCGTGCATTGAATACATTTTGATAAAACAGATGTCATTGCGAGGAGCCGGAGGCGACGCGGCAATCTGGTTTGGAGATTATAAATTACATCCTTGTGATTTACCCTTCGGGTCGCACAAGCTGCGTTCAATTTTGCTCCAGGCAAAATTAGTGCCACGGTCGCTTAGGCTCCCTCGCAATGACGGCATTGACACGGGGTTATTGAGAAGTTCCCAGTGATGCAACATGATGGATCTGCTTCTGGAGCATCGTTTTCTGTACCAAAAATGACCTCCTAAACTTGGAGAGGAGTAGTTAGCATAGGGATGAATCCTGGTTATTTACGATCGCTGCAACCTGTTTTCCTGCGCGGCGGGCACGCAAATACTCGAAAAAATAGACGGCCAGCCAGGCATACAGGGTAACTGCAATGAAGAGTCCCAGGCGGGTAAGAAATGCCGCATAGACATCTTTACCGCCGGCGCTGTCTTCAACTGCCGGCCCCAACATGATCAACATGGTCATTGCCACGTTCAACCAGAAGGAGGGGGGGTAACGGCTGGCGATGAGTCCGAAAATCTTACTCGCAAAATAGAGGCAGAAAAGCAGCATCCACAAAAAGAACATCCACAAGTTGGTAGAAATCCCCAGCGCTACCCACATTAGCACGGCAAACACGCCACCCATGAATGTAGAGCCGAGCAGCTCCCGTCCCGCGCTTTTCGCATCGACCACCGAGCTTTGCTGACTCAGTAAGACGGCTTTCATGACGATGGCCATGTAGGCGGCCGGGTTGGTCAACACCAGCCAATAGACAGGTAAAACGATCAGCGTACTGCGCAGGGCGATCCAGTTGGATGTACCCGGGGGAGGAGGGGCGGCAGTCGGCGCGCCTCCGCGCGGCGCCGGGTCTTCGGCAAACCAGGGATACACCAGCCATAGACAAATAACAGCAACAGCAATGCCGATTACCAGCCCCTGGATGACCATGGTGGCGAGACTGAAACTGACTGTGCCTGCGGCGGAGATCAAGGTGAAGCCAATGGTAAGAAAAGTGCCAAATAATGCCTTGCCCTTGTTGACAGTCAGATAGGAACTCAAGTAGAGGCCCACAGCCACCATCAACAGCGCACTCATCTGGTAATGTTGCAGCAGCGGGATCAGCAGCAATCCCATGCTCAGCGCTATCATCACCACCAGCAGCAATCCAAACAGGCTTTTTGGCCCCATCGGAGGCGTCGGCATGGCGGCGAACATGAAGGCGAACAGCGGCGCGATAAAGGGCAGCGGCAGTTGCAAGGCATAAGCAGCGGCCAGAGCCAGGGCGGAAACCAGGCTTAAACGGAATATGCGTCGTGCTTGAATATGCATCGATTTAGCTGGCAACAGCAGGTCTACCTCTATCAATAGGCATAGGAGAGCCAGCTCATCATGCGGATATAGGCTTTGCCTAACATCCTGAGTATGCCACTCTCTTTCGTATAGGCAATCACCTCCGCCTGCCCGCCAATACGCACATACTCCTTGAGCTGCTCACGCTGGCCGGGGTTAAATTCGATGATCACAGGATAGCGTTGCGACTGGCGCAGCCAGTCGCGGCTGTTTTCGATCGTGGGAAGAGAACCCGCAGGCGGAGCCTGCCCGGTAGCGACGCCCAGCCCGATACTGCGCACCTTGCCGCTGAAAATCCTGCCTGGCAGTGCATCGACGACAATTTCAACCGGCGTTCCAACCCGCACATGCCCCAGATTGTTCTCAGTCAGTTCCGCATTGATCCAGATGTCATGCGTGGAGATCAGGGTCATGACCGCAGCGCCAGCAGTGGCGAATTGCCCCACATCGGTGCGCAGATCAGTGATGATCCCTTGAGCGGACGCCTTGACGATGGTATTTTCGAGATCGAGTTCAGCCTTCTCTACAGCACTCTGTGCAGATTTCAGCTGGGCATTATCTTCACCTTCGCCGCCTTTCTGTTCTTTGGCGCGCTGGATTTCCGCCTTGGCTGCAGTGACTTGCGCGCGCGCCTGCTCCAGTGATGCGCGCGCCATCTCCAGGCGACGCACTGAAATCGTTCCCGCATCCTTCTTATACAGGCGCTCCTGGCGCTCGGCATCCTGTTGCGCACGCTTGCTATTCGCTTGTGCGGCAAGCAGGCTGGCCTGTGCCGATTCAACTCCCGCTGCGCCAGCGCCGACTTGGCGCTGTGTGTTTTCCAGGTCTGAGCGGGCCTTTTTTAAGGCGATCTCATAGTTTGAGCGATCGATCTCAAACAGCTGTTCATCCACTGCGACTGCCTGGTTGTTGCTGACCCATACTTTGGTCACTATCCCCGCGACCTTGGGAGCGACGCCAACAACATATCCCTGGATGCGCGCTTGCGATGTATATGGCGTATATCGGTCGGAGAGCAGGTACCAGGCCAGACTGACCATGATCAGCAGCAGGATGGCGATGGTCCCCTTCTTCACGGATGAGGCTGCACTGTTTTGATCTGCCTGCACATCATCGCTTTGTGCTTCGTTTGCCTGTGTTTTATCGGTATCGGGCTGCTGCTCTTTTTCACTCATCTGGAGATGTCTCGTTGGCTGATATCGGGGGCTTTTTGTCAGGTTTGGGCGAGGTTAGGAGATCGCCCCAGTTGGTGCGTCTCTGCATGGGCTCTCTGACCTGTGTAGGGATTA
>JAIVTC010000287.1:0-4631 GCA_048629055.1 Candidatus Bathyarchaeota archaeon | reverse complement strand
CGATCTGGTAAACCCTGTTCTCATAACTGTTCAGAGCCAAAAAGCGCCCGTCACACAATAATCCGGTTGACTCAATGGTGCGGATTATCGTCTCCGGATCGAGGCGATAGTAGGGTGTGGCGTTGTCGCTGGCTGATTGCATAGGGCTATTTAGCGGCTGCTTCCGCAGCTTTCAGCTTCTCCTCGATATCTGCAAGAATTTTCACAGGCCCTTGCGCTCCTTTGGTCACTTCGACCAGTCTGGTTGCGTAAGGCAGAGCCTGCTTCCATTGCTGCTGCTGTGTATGCAGCGACACCATCGCATAGATCATATCAGCATCATCCGGCGACAATGCCAGCACCCTGGTCAAGGCGGCTTCGGCATCTTCATACCGTTTCAGCTGCATCAACACCAGTGCATGGTTATAGCTGACTCTTGCACGCCCCGGCAGCAGTTTGACTGCCTTTTCCAGCAGGGCCGCTGACTCCGTATAACGTTTTTGTTCGCCAAGCAGCAGGCCGAATGAGTAGTAGAGTTCTCCCATCTCAGGCGCCAGCTCCAGTGCTGCGCGAAACTGCTCTTCGGCATCGTGGTTGCGCCCCATGCGATTATAGAGATTGGCCAGGTTGATTTTGGCCGGAATAAATTCCGGAGCGATGCGAATCGCCTGCCGGTACTCCTGCTCCGCCTTTTGCAGCTGCTTCTGGTCTGTGTACATCACGCCAAGATTCAGATGCGCCTCCGGTGTATCGGCAAGCGACATTTGCAGCTCCGTGTACTCTTGCAGCGCCTTTTCAAAAGAGGCCTGCTGTTCACCGAAGACCAGCGCCGGCATACCCGCCAGCACTCTTGCCGCTTCGATGCGCACGGCGCGCACAGGATCATCAAGAAAAGGTGTGGCAATCGAGAGACGATATTTGAGCGGAATCTGCTCGAGACTGCTGACTGCAGTTGCGCGAACCAGCGGATCAGCGTGTTTCAGGGCCGCCAATGTTGCCTCCAGGGCTTCGTGCGCCGGAAAATAAGGGCGCAGATGATCCAGTGCGGTCGCCACCAGAATTGGGGATGTGTGAGGATCCCCTGCCAGCCTGGCAAGCGCTCCTCCCGCCTGCGGATCCCCGGCGCGGGCTGCTGCGATGACAACCGCCGGCGCAATTTCTGTTTCCGCTTTGACTCCATACCACTTCTCGACGGCGGCTGTTGCCCATGCGGCAGATTGATCCTGGTGACAGCCATTGCAGGCATTGGGCGTGCCGATTGCCTCGCTCAGCTTTGGTGACGGAATTCTGAAACTGTGGTCGCGTCGCGGGTCGACCTCCATGTAGGTGGTTGCAGACATGTGACAGCTGACGCAAAGCGCTGCTTCACCATCCTGCTTATGAAAATGATGCTGCGGAGAGTCGTAGTTTTTTGCCTGCAGCGTCGGAAAGTCAGGACGCGATGCGGGTGAATGGCACTGTACGCAGAGCGCATCGCCTTGCAGCTTGAGCTTGTTGCTGTGCGGATCATGGCAATCGCTGCAGCGCACTCCCTGCTGGTGCATTTTGCTTTGCAGAAAGGAGCCATAGACATAGACCTCGTCGAGGATCTGTCCATCGGCATGGTAGAGTCCGGGAAGCAGGGTTGACGGCATGAAATCATCCAGAAACGGGCGTCCATGGCTGTCACTTGCGCTCACCTGATGGCGACGCGAGTGGCAGCGTGCGCAGCTCTCGACCTGGTATTTGGCGCCATTGTTGCGGTAGTCCACCAGCAGCCCCATATCTGCTTTCGAATGGTCTTCTCCCTGCTGCGCCTGGCGCGCCCAGGTCACATGCTTCTCGCCCGGGCCGTGACAGGCCTGGCAGGTGACGTTGATCTCACTCCAGGTTGTGCTGTAGGCCTCTGTTTTGGGGTCGTAATTCTTTTGCAAATCTGTGGAGTGGCACTCGGCGCAACGGTTATTCCAGTTATAGGCCCTGCCGGTCCAGTGGAGCGGATCTCCGGGCTTTACCTTCTCTTCCGGAACCAGTTGAAACCAGCGCTGCCCGCCATCTGCCTGCGGGCGGCTGTCCCAGGCAACGGTCAGCGTCTGAATCTTTCCTTTCGGCAGTTCCACCATGTACTGCTGCAGCGGAACGACGCCAAAGGTGTACTTGACTTCAAAATCCGCCCGCTCTCCCTGCGGCCCCTGCGTATTGACGTAGTATTTTCCTGCTTTGCGGAAAAAGCGGGTGACGTCGCCGTCATGGGTGAACTCGACATTGTTGAAATCCCCGAGCACGCTCTGCTCATTGGCGACCTGCATCGCCAGATCATGGTGTGAGCCTTGCCATGCCTCTGCCTCGGCAGCGTGGCACTCCGCGCACAGGGCGCTATCGACAAAACCCTTGCCGGGGAGTTTTTTGGCTGCGTCGGCAATAGCAACTCCATTGAATACCGAGAGGAACAACACGAGTGGTAATATTCTTGTTAACATTGAATTCTGCATAGTGAAAATAGAAGCTTCTATAAAAATGACGTGAGTATTGTACATTCTATGCTGCTGAAACTTTCAGCAATCTGATCCAACCTTGCCTGATTATTTAACCGAAGGAGAACCACATGAAAGATGAAAAACCCCAACTTTATGTCTCGATTTACTATGTCAACGGCGAGACCCAGACATTTGGATTTGAGCGGCAACTGCCCGATCACGCAATTTCCGGACGTCTTGACGATATTATGAAAACAGGCTACCTGATGTTTGAGTCAGAAAAAATCCTGACCGTCATCCCCTTGGCCAATGTACTGCGCATCGACCTCGCTCCCGTACCCGACGCCCTGCCGGATACAGTCATCAAAAACGTCACATTTCACTCATGAATAATCACCAAATTAATTTCAGCTATCTCTCCCAGGAGGATCTGCTGGAAGCCGGCTGCTTCGATCTCCGCATGGCGATCGAGGTCGCCGAGAAAACCATGCTTGCCTATGAACGGGATCGCATTCTTTTTCCAGAAAAAATCGTGCAGATCTTCAGTCACTCCTCCCAGGAGCGCATCAACTGCCTGCCTGCCACACTGCTCGATGAAAAGGTTTGCGGCGTCAAATGGGTCTCTGTCTTTCCCCAAAACCCCTCCCGTCACCAAGCGCAGAACCTCTCCGCCATCTTTGTGCTGTCAGAGATTGAGAAGGGCTTTCCAATCGCTGTCATGGAGGGAACCCTGGCGTCCAATATGCGTGTTGCTGCGATGGGCGCCATCGCCGCCAAGCACCTGTCGCGCAAGCAGAGTGAGGTGATCGGCTTTATTGGCGCCGGCGAACAGGCAAAGATGCATCTGCTGTCGATGAAAGTGGTGCGCCCTTCACTTAAAGAGTGTCGCGTCGCAGCCAAAACCGTTGCAGAGGAGCAGCAGTTTATCGATGAACTCTCACCGCTGTTTCCTGATATGCAATTTGTCGGCGCCGACACACATGGCCGGGCGGCAATGGACGGCGCCGACATCCTTGTCACTGCCACCAGTGTTCAGGCGCCCCTGCTGAAGGCGGAGTGGATGAAGAAGGGAGCCTTCTACAGTCATATTGGCGGCTGGGAAGATGAGTATGCCGTTGCACAGCAGTGCGACAAGATTGTCTGTGATGACTGGGAGACAGTCACACACCGTACCCAGACGCTGAGCCGCATGTATTCCGAGGGACTGCTTTCAGGCGCTGACATCCATGCGGATCTGCATGAACTGGTTTCCGGATCCAAACCGGGACGTGAAAACGATCAAGAGCGCATCTACTTCAATGCCGTAGGGCTCGCCTATATCGATGTGGCAATCGCCCAGGCGATGTATCAACGCGCCACTTCTGCACATATCGGCACTGAACTTGATCTACAGCAGTGCATGATATTCGAACATGCTGATATACTAAGCCGCGTACGGCTGTAGATTCCCCTCACCCCAACCCTCTCCCGAAAGGAGAGGGAGTTGCCGATCCCCTATGTTCAAACGACTCGATGAATCCCCCCTGCAGAGTGTCACCGTTGTCATCAACGGCCACAGCGTTGCAGTGCCACAGGGAGAGACCGTAGCCGCTGCGGTGCTGGCGGAAAACATCGGCTATACCCGCACCACTCCGGTCAAACAACAGCCGCGCGCGCCTTTCTGCATGATGGGAATCTGCTTCGACTGCCTGATGGTAATCGACGGAGTCCCCAACCAACAGGCCTGCATGGTGCAGGTGCGTGACGGCATGCGCATCGAACGCCAGCAGGGGAGCGGGGTGTGAGGGAGGGCTCCATGAATGATCATTATCAACTTGTGATTATCGGCGCAGGACCCGCCGGTCTTGCCGCTGCCACTGTAGCCGCCGATCACGGTGTCGAGGTGGCGCTGCTTGATGAACAGCCCGCCCCCGGTGGACAGATCTTTCGCGCCATTGAAGCTGCGCCTGCGGAGCGTGCAGACAAACTGGGGCCAGAGTATCGCCGTGGTGAAAAGCTGGTCATTGCCTTTCGCAACAGCTCCACCCGCTATTTTCCCGACACCCGGGTATGGTCGCTCTCCGCACACAGAGAGATCGGCGTGATTCAGCAGCAGCAGGCGCAGATGATTTCCGCCGACCAGGTGCTGATCGCCAACGGCGCATTCGAGCGCCCGGTGCCTTTTCCCGGATGGACACTGCCGGGCGTGATGAACGC
>JAIVTC010000286.1:0-2878 GCA_048629055.1 Candidatus Bathyarchaeota archaeon | reverse complement strand
CGCTGTGACATCAGAGCTGTTTCAGCAGATTAACCATCTCGATGACAGAGGCGGCTGCCTCACCACCTTTATTGCCTGCCTTGGTTCCTGCACGTTCGATCGCCTGCTCGATGCTGTCAACGGTGAGTACGCCGAAAGCGATTGGCGTGCCGTGATTCAATGTGACCTGGGACATCCCTTTGACACATTCACCGGCGACATATTCAAAATGCGGCGTACCGCCGCGAATCACCGCACCCAGTGCAACAATGCCATCATATTTTCCGGATGCAGCAATCTTATCCAGCACCAGCGGCATCTCGAAGGCGCCCGGCAGGCGCACTACGGTAATATCCTCGTCCCTGGCGCCATGCCTGCGCAGTGTATCGATCGCCCCGCTCTCGAGGCTATCGACGATAAAACTGTTCCAGCGCGCCACTGCAATGCAGAATTTGGCGCCATCAACGACCAGTGCGCCTTCGATTGTTTCAATACTCATTTGTTTCTTCGCCTCTCTATTCGCTTATGGTTTCGATCTAACCCCCTCTCCCTCCGAGAGAGGGCTGGGGTGAGGGGTTTATGCATTCTCCACAAACTCGACAACTTCCAGGTTGAATCCATGCAGACCATGCAGATTGATGGGTGCGCTCATGACACGCATTTTACCGACACCGATGTCAGTCAGAATCTGCGCACCTGCGCCCAGAGTGCGCAACTCCTTGCGCTGATCATCCGCCTGCTTTTTCGCGCTACCAAGTCCCGCCAGTTTTTCGATGCGTCCCACCAGGTCACGCGCACTGTCGTGGTTGCGCAGCACCACGATGACGCCCTCGCCCGCCTCGGCGATCTGCTCCATGGCGCTTCGCAGCGGCCATCCGCAACCTTCGACTTCGGCATCAAACAGATCACACAGGGAGTTCTGCACATGCACACGTACCAGTACAGGCCGATGCGGTTGTGGAGAGCCCATCACCAGCGCCAGATGCACCTGCTTGTCGATGGTATCTTCATAGGCAATGACCCTGAAATCACCATGCGGCGTCGGCAACTTACATTGGTTGATGTGCTCGACCGATTTCTCATTCTGAATGCGATACTGGATCAAATCCGCAATGGTGCCGATTTTCAAGTCATGCTCCGCGGCAAATACCTCAAGCTCGGGACGACGCGCCATGCTGCCGTCCTCGTTGAGAATCTCGACGATCATCGCAGCCGGCGTAAAACCCGCCATACGCGCCAGATCACAACCCGCCTCGGTATGGCCTGCACGCACAATCGTTCCGCCAGGCTGGGCCATCAATGGAAAGATGTGGCCCGGCTGCATGATATCCTGTGGCGACGCATCTGCAGCCACTGCCGCCTTGACGGTGGTGGCGCGGTCAGCCGCAGAGATGCCGGTGGTCACGCCTTCAGCCGCCTCGATCGAAAGCGTGAAGTTGGTCGCCTGCAGCTGGTTGTTGTCGTTTACCATCAGCGGCAGCCGCAACTGCTTGCAGCGCTCCCTGGTGAGGGTCAGACAGATCAGACCACGACCATATTTGGCCATGAAATTGACCGCCTCAGGGGTGACGCTGTCAGCCGCCATCAGCAGATCGCCCTCATTTTCACGATCTTCATCATCCATGATGACAACCATCCTGCCCTGGCGCAGATCTTCAATTATCTCTTCGATTGAGTTCAGACTCATTCCGGATTTCTGTTACTGGTAAAAAAGAGGGCTATTTTATCCCATGCAGCAAATATAAACAGCCCTGAATGGCATACTAAGGGGTTGTCCAATAATAACTTCCGGATATCGTGCAGTCATGCTGTTCGTATTCAAGGCGCAGTAAGGGGCACATAGCAGGGTTATGTAACTCTTTCTGAAACGCAGAAGACGGACAGCAGGGCAAGCAGGATCGGGAAGTTCTTGTTGGAGAGCCACTAAATATCGCTCAGGCTTCCTGTACCCGAACAGTAGTGCTCTCCGATTGTTCATCACTTGCGTGTTCACGCGCCAGCAGCATGTAGACAGCAGGCACCACGAACAGAGTAAACAGCGTACCGATACCGAGTCCAGCGGCAATGGTCAGGCCAATATGAAAGCGGCTCACGGCTCCCGGGCCGCTGGCGGTCAATAGTGGAACCATGGCGACGATCATCGAGACCGTGGTCATCAGGATCGGCCGTAGACGAATCGCCGCTGCCTGCTCGATGGCTTCCCGTTTGCCGAGCCTCTCCCTGATCTGCAGCTGATTGGCAAACTCGACGATGAGGATGCCGTTCTTGGCAATCAGGCCGATCAGGGTGATCAATCCAACCTGGGTATAGATGTTGATGGTGGCAAAATCCAGGGTAATGAACGCCAGTGCGCCGGCTATCGACATGGGCACCGACACCAGGATGATCAGCGGGTCACGCCAGCTCTCGAACTGGGCGGCGAGCACCAGGTAAATCACCACCAGGGAGAGAAAGAAGGTGATCACCAGTGCGCTGCCCTGGTGGGCATACTGGCGCGAACCTCCCGAGTAGTCCCATCCAAAGCCGCGCGGAAAGATCTCCTGTGCAACCCCTTCGAGATATTCCAGCGCATCGCCCAGCGGTACGCCCGCTGCCATAACTCCCTGTACCGTCAGGGAGTTGAGCTGCTGAAACTGGGTGCGTTGATTGGGTTCGACACGCTCCTCGAGATGCACGAAGGCATCCAGCGATACCAGAGGCGCCGCATCGCCATCTGCTTTAATGCCGGCGCCGGAAGCAGCCGCCGGGAGATTGATCAGTTCGCTGGAACCGGCGCGGATATAGTAATCTTTGAGCTGTTCGGGCTGCAGCCTGAATTCACGCGCCACCTGCGGGATCACCTTGTAACTGCGTCCCTCCAGGCTAAAGCGATTGATGTCGTTGCCGCCCAGCATGGCAG
>JAIVTC010000285.1:0-3962 GCA_048629055.1 Candidatus Bathyarchaeota archaeon | reverse complement strand
CTGCCGGGCCGCCAGCTGCACGCCGGGATGCGACTCATCCACAAACGCCAGCGCCTGCTGCAGCGTCAGATAGTCAGGCATCGATGACTCCTGCGCTTCAGCAGATGTCATCAGCACCAGTATCAGGTAGAGTGAGATTCGGATTGTGTTCTCCATCAGTGCGATCTTCTTTTTTTAACCACGAAAGAGACGAAAAACACGAAAATTAGTGTTGTCTTTTTGCATACTTTATTTGACGAAGATTGTCATCTCGACGCAGGAGAGATCTTAGTACTCAATCCTGTAAGATCCCTCGTCGTTAGTATCTCACTTCCCTCGGGATGACAGGTTTTCCCCGGATGCTGCATTATTTCTTTTTTATTTTCGTGCTTTTCGTCTCTTTCGTGGTTCATTCTTTAAGTCTTTTCTTCTCTTGCTTCATCTGCCGTTTGTAACGCACAAACGAGGTCTCCTTGTAACGCTCTTCGACGACATACTGACCCAGCAGCTTGAACTCGTCGGCATCCGATGTGGCGCCGGTATAGCGGGCTTTTTTGATGGGTTTGCCATCGAGATCGACAAACTGAAACACCGGGGTGGCGCGCACACGGTACTGTTTCAGCGCAAACTCCTTCTGCGTGGTTGTATTCCCCTGGAAGTCCGTAATTTCAAGATCACCCTCGACATCCATCGACAGAATCAGAAAATGTTCCCTGAAGTACTCCTGAACGTCATCACGATTCAGCACCTTGGCTTTCATGCGTCTGCAGAAGGGGCACTCCTCCATCTCGAACATGATCAGGATCGCCTTCTTCCCCTGCTCCTTTGCAGTTGCAAGCTCCTCCTGGAGGTCGCCAAAAGTCTCGTCAAAAAAATAGCTCTCAGGGTCTCTTAACTGCAGCGCCTGGGCAGGAAGTATCCATGCCATCAGCAATAAAAGTGTGAAAAATGCGCGCATCATCATTTGCCGCTGTCAGCCTTGTTGTTGATATAGCCTTCAAGCATCCCGGCGCTGATAGGGCCGCTCTGAACCGCAACGATTTGCCCCTCCGGATTCACCAGGTAGGTGGTCGGCAAGCCGCGAATCTCACGGTCGATCGATGGCGTTGCCGGTGTCGCCTGCAACACCGGGTAACTCATCTTGTACTTCTTCTTGAAATTTTTCAGCTCTTTAACTGTGGCATATTCATGATTGACGCCAAGCACAACCGCATCACTCTCCTTATGCTTGTTGTGAAACGCCACCAGGTCGGGAATCTCATGACGGCAGGGGGGACACCAGGTTGCCCAGTAGTTGACCACGATCCATTTACCGCGATAATCACTCAGCTTGTGCACCTTGCCGTCCAAATCTTTCAAGTCGAGATCATTGAGGGGATTATTGGCGGCAAAAAGAGGCTGCATGGCAAACATCAGCAACACTAAAACAAATCGTTTCATCATTTTCTCAATAATTTTCTCTGTTATTGTTTAGCCAATTACACCGCGGAGATTCAAACAAGTAGAATTCATGCTCGAATTGGTTAAAATAGGCAACGCTTAATTGAATCATTATAACGAATATGTCAGTAGAAATTTACCACAATCCCCGCTGCAGTAAATCCCGCCAAACCCTGCAGATTTTACAGGATCAGGGTATTGAGGCAGAGATCAGGGAGTATCTGAAAACACCGCCTGACCGTGAAACCCTGGAATCGGTTCTGACGATGCTGAAGATGGAGCCGCGCGATCTGATGCGCAAGGGTGAGAAGGAGTACAAAGAGGCCGGGCTGGACAACCCGCAGCTCAGCCGCGAGCAGCTTATCCAGGCGATGCTCGATCATCCGAAGTTGATCGAGCGTCCAATCGTTATTCATAACGGCCGCGCCGCACTGGGGCGTCCACCCGAGTCGGTGCTGGATCTCTTCTGATGGCGTATGTTCTGGTGCTCTATTACAGCAGGCATGGCGCAACAGCAGAGATGGCGCGTCATATTGCACATGGTGTTGAAGCCGGTGGCATGCATGCCATGGTGCGCACCGTTGCCGGCGTATCAAGCGTCTGCGAAGCATCGCAACCGGAGGTGCCTGACAGCGGCGCCCCCTATGCAACCCTGGATGAGCTGAAAGAGTGTGCCGGGCTTGCGCTTGGCAGCCCGACCCGTTTCGGCAACATGGCTGCGGCGATGAAGTACTTTCTCGACGGCACTTCATCCCTGTGGATGAGCGGCGCATTGAGCGGCAAACCGGCAGCGCTGTTCACCTCCACCTCGTCACTGCACGGCGGCCAGGAGAGCACCCTGCTGAGCATGATGAACCCGCTGTTGCATCACGGCATGATAATTCTTGGACTTCCCTATACGGAGCCCGACCTGTTGCATACCAGCAGCGGAGGCACACCCTATGGCGCCAGTCACCATGCAGGCACAGACAACAACAATCCCCTGACGCAGGAGGAGATCAACCTCTGTCATGCTCTCGGCAAGCGTCTCTCCACCACAGCAAAACAGCTGACAGCATCATGAAGATTCAAATCGCACGCTGGCTGACACTGATCAGCTACACCGCACTGGTGGCAGTGGTGGTGATCTGGGTGATGCAGCTGGATCAACACAGGCAGCTGGCAATGTTCCTGATGGGCACTGTGCCGCTGCTCCCCTGGGTTCGCGGAGTGCTGCATGGACGACTGAAACCACATGTCGGCCTTGCCCTAACCGCCCTGCTCTACCTCACGCATGGCTCGGTCGAAGGCTTCGCCAATGGAACCCTGCTGGGCTGGATCGAGGCGGCGATTGCCCTGCTGCTGATCATCAGCGCCTCCATGTATGTTCGCTGGAGAGCAACTGCTGCACAGCAATGACACTTCAGTATCCTCTCAAACTCTCCCACAGCCGGCAGCCGGGTTTTGACAACTACCTTTCCAGCGGCAATGAAGAGGTGCTGGACAGCCTGCTGAAACTGCTTGGAACAGCTGACAGCGCTGCCCCTCTCTATCTGTGGGGTTCGCCCGGATGCGGCAAAAGCCACCTGCTGCTGGCCGCATGCCAGCAGATGTCACAGCAATCACGCAGCGCCATCTACCTCTCTCTGAACGATATAGCGCAATTGTCGCCGCTCATGCTGGGGGAACTGCAGCAGTATGAACTGGTATGCATCGATGACGTTGAGAATATCTGCGCCGACATGGCGTGGGAAGAGGCACTTTTTCATCTCTACAACGCCATCTCGCAACAGCAGCACAAGTTATTGATTGCCGCCAACAGCAGCCCCGGCGACCTGCCGGCACAGCTGCCGGATCTTGCATCAAGATTGATGTGGGGAGTCAGTTACCATCTTCAGCAGCTCGATGACGAAGGCAAGCAGCAGCTGCTGATTCAGATGGCTGATGAAAAAGGCATGCAGCTTTCCGACGCTGCTTCGCGCTATCTTATCAATAGATATTCACGTAATATCAATAAATTAACGGATCTTATTGACAAACTGGATCATGATTCGATGTCACGTCAGCAAAAGCTGACGATCCCTTTCCTGCGCCAGTCGATCTCGTAGCAAGCATACGTCAGGAGGCTCTCGATCCAATCAATGCGGGTGGTGTTTCGCCTTGCGTGACCAGGCGACAACATAGTCGAGGCCGCTGCTGATGGTTGTCAGGGCGACAAAAACAATCATTGCCATCACCAGCCAGGGGGGCAGAGAAACGATTTCGGCAAAAATAACCACGACTACCAACCCGATCTGGGAAACTGTGTTGAACTTGCTGAGGAATGTTGGCTGTGCATCGATGCGGTCAACACGGAAATAGTAGTAGGTTGCACCGGCGATAATCGCAACATCCCGCACCATTACCAGGGCTACCAACCACCAGGAGAGCAGCCCCATCCACGCAAGGGCGATGAAGCAGGAGACCAGCAGGAATTTATCAGCGAGAGGATCCAGCACGCCGCCCAGCCAGGTCTGCCAGCCATAGTGCTTTGCCAGAAAACCATCCACGCCATCCGATACACC
>JAIVTC010000284.1:0-2327 GCA_048629055.1 Candidatus Bathyarchaeota archaeon | reverse complement strand
CTGCACGATATGAATCTCGATGAGATCGACATCCTCTTTATCGAGAATGTCGGCAATCTTGTCTGTCCGGCCAGTTTCGACCTCGGACAACACTACAATGTCACGCTGCTCTCCACCACCGAGGGTGATGACAAACCGGCAAAATATCCGGTGATGTTCCGCGCAGCTGACGCCATGCTGATCACCAAGAGCGACCTGCTGGAAGTGCTCGGCGATTTTGATCCGCAAAAAGCGACGCAATATCTGCGCAACCTGGCGAATCCCGCCGATGTCATGACGCTCTCGGCCCGCAGCGGCGAGCATATCGACCTCTGGATCGAGTGGCTGCATGAGCGCTTTGATCAACAGCAGCAACGCATTGCCGACGGAGCGACACGCAGGCCTGCCATCCAGCCTGATGGCATTGCTTTGCATGCAGACTTGTAAATCCCCCCCAACCCCCCTTTCTCAAAGGGGGGAGTATATGGTGGATGCGCTGTCGTTTATCCCCCCTACGATTACCACAAACTGCGATGTAGAGTTCCAGGATGTCTGACATAGAAGCTGCGCACTGGTTGCAGCGCATCCGCGAGTTGGATCTTCCCGAGCGCATTCGCATCATGAATGTCTGCGGCGGCCACGAACGCTCGATCACCATGGCCGGTCTGCGCTCGGCGCTGCCGGACAACATCGAGCTGATTCCCGGTCCCGGCTGCCCCGTCTGTATCTGCCCGGAAGAGGATATCTACGAGGCGATTCAGATCAGTCTCAATGAAGAGGTCATTCTCGTCAGCTTCGGCGACATGCTGCGGGTGCCGGTCAATGTGCCAAAAAGCGAGGCGCGCTCACTGGAGCAGGCGCGTGCTGCGGGGGCCGACATTCGTCCGGTTGCATCACCGCTGGAGGTGATGCAGATTGCCACGGAGAACCCGCACAAAGAGGTGCTCTTTTTTGCCGCCGGCTTCGAGACCACCATGGCGCCGGTTGCAGCCATGGCGCTGCAAGATCCGCCTGACAATCTCTCGATTCTGCTCTCCGGGCGTCTCACCTGGCCTGCAGTCTCGATGCTGCTCGATACCGGCATGGCCAACTTCGACTGCCTGGTCGCCCCCGGACATGTCTCGACTATCATGGGCTCTCAAGAGTGGCAGTTTGTGATTCGCGATCACCGCATCCCCACCGCAGTTGCCGGTTTTACCACTGAAAGCCTGCTGGCCGCCTTCTACTCCACAATGCGCCAGAAGATCGAAAACAGGCTGTTTCTGGATAACTGCTACCCGGAACTGGTGCATGAAGAGGGAAACCTTCTGGCGCGCAAACAGCTTGCCGAAGTCTTTGATGTCGTCGATGCCAACTGGCGCGGGGTAGGAACCATCCCTGCTTCCGGTTATGCGCTGAACGCCGCACACAGCCACCTGGATGCACACCTGCGCTTTCCCGGCTACCGGGATGATGCCCGCAAACGCGCCGGAGAGATGCCGCCCGGATGTGACTGCGCCAAAGTGGTGCTGGGACGCATCTATCCGGATGAGTGCCGTCTCTACGGCAGCGCCTGTAAACCGCGCACTCCTGTAGGCCCCTGCATGGTCTCCGATGAGGGAGCATGCCGCATCTGGTGGTCAGGCGGCGTGCGTAGATCCAGATCCGTTGCCTGAAATTGTGACCCCTCGGAAACCGTCATTCCGGCGAAGGCCGGAATCCAGTAAGTCATTGAATCCCCTGGATCCCGGCCTTCGCCGGGATGACGCAGTTGAACTGCTGCTCGGCGGACGTGTACAGGGGGTCGGCTTCCGGCCTTTTGTCTATCTGCTGGCAGACCGCTATGAGATCACTGGATGGGTGCGCAATATCCTTGGCCGCGTCGAGGTCCATGCGCAGGGAGAGCGCGCGCAGCTGCATGCTTTCCGCACCGCCCTGATTAACCAGGCCCCTCCCCTCTCCCGTCCACACATCGAACGGGAGCAGGTTGCGGAAAGCGGGCACTTCAGCGACTTCAGGATATTGACAAGTTCAGACGAGGGCGACGCCGCCATCCATGTTCCACCGGACCAGGCTGCCTGCGCAGAGTGTGAGCACGAGCTACGGGACAAGAGTGACAGGCGCTATCGCTACCCCTTCATCAACTGCACCCAGTGCGGCCCGAGATACAGCATCATCGACGCCATGCCTTATGACAGGAAAAACACCAGCATGGTGGATTTTCCCTTATGCGATCGCTGTCGAAAAGAGTATGAAGAGCCCCTCGATCGCCGTTTTCACGCCGAACCGAATGCCTGCCCGGATTGCGGTCCGCAGCTGACTTTTGCGCAGGATGGGAAGCAAACCTGCTCGAGTGATGCAGCGATGCA
>JAIVTC010000283.1:0-4246 GCA_048629055.1 Candidatus Bathyarchaeota archaeon | reverse complement strand
GATCACCCAGGCGTCCATGCGTCAGTGGAGCAGATGCTTCACCATAGGGTGTATTCACAACTTCACGATGAATTATCTCCAGCTGCTCCATGCTGGTGAATCCGGTGCCGCCGATAATGCCGATTTTCATTAATAGTCCTCGGTGGAGAAGATGCCAGGTGCATTGCGTAGAAAGCCCCTGTAATCCATGCCGTAACCAAATACATAGCTGTCAGGAACATCCAGACCGACGATATCAGCATCGATACCGCAATTTCTTTCGTGCTTCTTTTCGACCAGCACAGCCGTTGTGATCGATTTGGCATCCTCGTTCAGACAGGCCTCGCGAATCTCTTTCAGGGTTTGACCGACATCCAGAATATCATCCACAATCAGCACATCCCGCCCATGCAGGGGGATTTCATGATGATGTTTCCAAACCAGCTCCCCACCACTGGTCTCTCCGCTGTAACGGGTGGCCTGGATATAATCGAATTCCAGCATAAAATCCAGCTTTGGCAGCAGTAGTCCTGTCAACACTGCTCCTCCATTCATGACGCACAACAGAATCGGGCTTTTAGCGGCAAATCTGCTGTTTAAATCTGCCGCCATCTTCTCAATGCACGCATCGATCTGCTGCGGCGTGTAGAGACACTCTGCATTACGCAGTACCTGTTGTGCGTGTTCTGCGGTCGTATGTTTCATGCTCTCGACTCCATCGCAGTGACGCCGACAGCCGCCAGTTTCACCGCCTTGCTGCCGCGCTTGCCGGATAGCTGCCCGGCAAGATCAATGCTCTCTCCGGCAACCATTCTCTGCAGACGGCGCTGACTCTCGTCAGAGTGATACCCGTGCATTGCATGCAGAATTTCATCTGCTGCCTGCGGCTGGTTGCATATCAATACCATGTCGCATCCGGCATCTACTGCGGCCAGTGCGCGGGTTGCATAACTGCCGGCGGATGCAGCAGCAGCCATGGAGAGGTCATCACTGAAGATCACGCCGTCGAATTTGAGCTGATCCCGTAAAATTTGCTGCAGCCAGAAGTGCGAAAAACCTGCAGCATGCTCGTCAGCCTGCTGGTAGATGACATGCGCTGGCATGACAGCTTCCAGTCCCTCGCTAAACAGTCTGATATAGGGGCTGACATCGCTCTTCATGATAGCGTCGATATCACGCCGGTCGACTGGCAGATCGAGATGAGAGTCCTCGCTGACGGCGCCATGTCCCGGAAAGTGTTTACCAACGGCCGCCATTCCCGCATCATGCATGCCATGCATCCAGGCTGCGGCCAGTAGAGAAACAACATCCGGATCGGCATGGAATGCACGATTTCCAATCACGTCACACACACCCAGGCCAAGATCGAGAACCGGCGCAAAGCTGAAATCGATATCGACCATACGGCACTCGGCGGCCATCAGCCATCCAAGTTCACGGGTCTGCTGCAGGGCCTCTTCAGCATTTCGATCGTAGCATTGACCCAGCCACGCCATCGGCGGCAAGCAGGTAAAGCCTTCGCGAAAGCGCTGCACCCTGCCCCCCTCGTGATCGACGGAAACTAACAATGGCGTGGGAGAAGCTGCGCGCATACTGCTGACAAGCGCAGCCAGCTGTTGAGGGTTGACGTAATTGCGGGAGAAGAGGATCACCCCGCCGCAGGCAGGATGTGCGAGACGTTCAGCATCTTCAGCTGTCAACTCCACGCCGGCAACATCAAGCATGACGTTGCCGGAAATAACAGCTGCCTTACCTTTTTTCTCCATGACCCAAAGTTCTCTTGAAATTCTATGGCTTGATGGTGGTTCCTGGTTTTAGGTATTAGGTATTAGGTGAGTTGACCTAAAACCTAAAACTTAAAACCTAAAACCTTACTTTCTCCGCCTTGCAGCCACCCGCAAACGCAGCGCATTGAGCTTGATAAAACCCTCTGCATCCTTCTGGTCATACGCGCCTTCATCATCTTCGAAGGTGGCGATGGACTCGTCGAAAAGCGAGTTGGTTTCAGACCGACGCCCGGCAATCATGACGTTGCCTTTATAGAGCTTGACGCGCACGTCGCCATTGACCACCTGCTGTGTCTGGTCGATCGCTGCCTGCAGCATTTCGCGCTCGGGACTCCACCAGTATCCGTTGTAGATCATCTCGGCATAGCGCGGCATCAGTTCATCTTTCTGATGCGCGGCATTGCGATCCAGGGTCAGCGACTCCATGGCGCGATGCGCCTTCAGCATGATGGTGCCGGCCGGAGTTTCATAACAGCCACGGGATTTCATGCCGACATAGCGGTTTTCGACGATGTCGTCACGACCAATGCCGTTATCGCCGCCAACCTTGTTCAAATATTCCATCACCTCGGAGGCCGACATCGCTTTACCGTCGATGGCGACGATGTCGCCCTTTTCATAGCTGAGGATCAGATAGGTAGGCTCGTCAGGAGCCGCTTCGGGTGAGACGCTCCAGCGCCACATCTCCTCCTCCGGCTCCGCCCAGGGGTCTTCGAGGATGTCGCCTTCATAGGAGATATGCAGCAGATTTGCATCCATCGAATAGGGGGATTTTTTCCCCGCCCTGGCGAAATCGACATCGATGCCGTGCTGCCCGGCATAATCCATCAGCTTCTTGCGTGACAGCAGGTCCCATTCACGCCAGGGAGCAATAATCTTCACATCCGGCATCAATGCATAGGCGCCCAGTTCAAAACGCACCTGGTCGTTACCCTTGCCGGTGGCGCCATGTGAAATGGCGTCCGCTCCGGTCTCTTTGGCAATCTCAACCAGGCGTTTGGCGATCAGGGGACGGGCAATGGATGTACCCAGCAGGTATTCACCTTCATAGATGGCATTGGCGCGAAACATCGGGAAGACGTAGTCACGCGCAAACTCTTCACGCAGATCTTCAACATAGATCTCCTTGATGCCCATCGCCTCGGCCTTGGCGCGCGCCGGTTCGACCTCCTCTCCCTGACCAACATCGGCGGTGAAAGTCACCACCTCACAGCCGTATGTGTCCTCCAGCCATTTGAGGATGACGGAGGTATCGAGACCACCCGAGTAAGCAAGTACAACCTTATTGATGCCGGAGTCAGACATGATGAAAATCCTTGGGAAAGCGCAATAAAGCTGAGAATTATACCTGAATCATATAGTCAAACAGTGAAAAATTGACTTTCCAGAGACTGTTCGATGCAAGAGTAGAGGAGAAGAGCAGAGGAGAGGTTACTCAGCCCAGATCCTGGAAAAATCAAACGTAAACTGACACTTTGCGATATCAAACGTGTATACCTCATCGGTAGCATCAAGCTGCTTGATATAACGCCCGTTTTGTAGGCTGTAAACCTTTGCCACACTGTTTTCAGGATCTACGATGCAGTAGTATTTCACCCCCTCATGCTCATAGATCGAATATTTGGTCGTTCTGTCTTTTGTAGCGGTAGAAGGCGATAGAACTTCGAAAATAATCGAAGGCGCCTTGGTAAGAAATTTGCCTTTAGGTTGATAACAAATCACCATGTTATCCGGCTCTACAATGATGTCATCAGCCACTATCCAGTCAACCGGGAGGATAGCCTGGCACGACTCGCAATCATCGAGTCCCTCGTCAAGCAACCGGGCAATAATCTGGCTGATTCTTTGGTGTCTGTACGAGGGAGTTGGCGTCATCGCATAGGGTATTCCTGCGATCAGCTCCCATCGCCCTTCCCATCGTTTGAAATCGTCATAGGTGTAATGGGGTAGCTCTTGCCCTGAAAGCATGAAATCATCTCCGACGTGTATAGAACTCATATGATGCTACGCTTTTGTAGAAGATAGATCTATTCATTTTGCCATTAAGGAGTTGTCCATAAATAACTTCCCGATATCGCGCCGCAATGTTGTTCCTCTTCAAGGCGCAGCAAGGGGCGCATAGCAGCGTTATGTAACTCTTGCTGGAACGTAGAAGAGGGACAACAGGGCAAGCAGGATCGGGAAGTTATTTTTGGACAACGACTAAGCAGCTGTCCCACACGTACCGCAGTCCCTGCTGTTGCTGATCAATCATCGAAATCCAATGGACTCCGTTTTAGGTTTTAGGTTTTAAGTTTTAGGTGGGTTGACTTAAAACTTAAAGCCTAAAACTTAAAACCTCCCCAAAAACTCCTCGACATATTGAATAAATTTTTCGGGCTGCTCCGCATAGACCCAGTGGCCGGCATTTTCGACTTCAACAAAATCAGCGTTGGGAAAGAGTCTGACAGCCGCCTGCCGCCCGCGTTGATCAACATAGT
>JAIVTC010000282.1:0-10585 GCA_048629055.1 Candidatus Bathyarchaeota archaeon | reverse complement strand
ATATCAGTAAACCGGGGGATGGCAACCGTGCGACACGCAAAGGCATTGACAGGGCGCATCTGGCCAGGGCTTCGGTGCGTGCAAAAAGCGTCAAGCTGGCCGATCTGATCGATAACCTGCGCGACATTTGTAAACATGACGAAAAATTTGCAAAGGTCTATCTGCAGGAGATGTCAGCGCTGCTCGAGGTGCTGGGGGAGGGTGATGAAGCCCTGTTGCGCAGAGCCGGCAAGGAGTTATGCCGTTGTTCGGGAAAGCTGGGTCTGGATCAGCCGCCTGGTTCAATGCTGGTTGAGGAGGAGAGAGTTGCCCCCTGGCACGAAGGCTTTTCCCAGCGCCGTGTGCAACGCATTTTCAAAGAGGTCTTTACGGCGCGTGATGTTGGTGAATTACTGCGCTCATTTGACGCTGACCGGCTTTCATCTGAAGTAAAAAATGTGATGCAGGAGCACTCTGTCGCAGTTGCCGGGGTCAGGAAGGATGGACAGGTCACAGGCTATGTTAGAATTGAGGATCTCACTTCAGGAACATGCGGTCAGCGCGCCCGCAGCTTCAGTTATGACCAGATGGTGTATGACGACACATCCCTGATGGACGTTATTCTCATACTGACGCGGCATGACTACTGTTTTCTCGCCATACTCGATGAGGTTGTTGGTGTGATTACCCGTGTGGACATGGAGAGGCCCATCGTCAGAATGTGGCTGTTTGGCATGATTACCATCATCGAAATTGAGTTTGCTGCCTCGATTCGTACTAAATGGCCGAATGAAAGCTGGCGCGATCTCTGTTCAGCGGGGCGTCTGAGAAAAGCCGAAGCGCTGTGCGGAGAGCGGCTGCGCATCTCTCAGCAGAGTGATCTGCTCGACTGCCTGCAGCTGGGTGACAAGGCAAGAGTGTTGTTCAGTGATGCAGAGATCCTCAAGCAGATTGGCTTCAACTCCAGGTCGGAAGCCGACCGGGCGATAAAGAGCATTGAATCATTGCGCAACAATCTCGCCCATGGACAGAGCATAGTCGCCTATGACTGGCCGTCGATTGTAGGCTTGACGCAGAGTGTTCAGCGGATGATGGCAAATATTTAGCGCCCTCCCAACGCCAGTATCATTCCGACACCAGAGCTTTTTCCGAAACAGCTGAAACTTTCAACACAGGTATCGAGATGACTACCGCTTGCAAACAACAAATTCCTGCTTTCATGCTGAGCGCTGCAGTCATGCTGATGCCTGCCTGCGCCTCGATTGGAAAAATAGAAAACCAGCCGCTTGCGCATATCCCGGAAGGACCGCATGGCTACAGCCTGGAGAAGCACGCCCAGGGTTATGAGCGTGGTGAAACCGAGCTGGTGCTGGCTTTTTCCGGCGGCGGCACGCGTGCGGCGGCCCTCTCCTATGGTGTGTTAAAGGAGTTGCGTGATACAACGGTTCACAGCAAGGGTCAAAATCAGCGCATGCTGGATGAAGTAGACCGCATCAGTTCCGTCTCGGGAGGCAGCTTTACCGCAGCCTATTACGGCCTCTTTGGTGACCGGATCTTCGAGGATTATGAACAGGTTTTTTTGAAAAAGGATGTTCAGGCTGATCTGAAAGATCTGATTCTGAGTTTTACCGGTTTCATCGGACGAACCATCAAGGCGACAAGCCGCACCGAGGAGGCGGTCAGATATTATGATCAGCATATTTTCCATGGAAAAACCTTTGCCGATCTCGAGAAGTCAAAAGGCCCTCTGATCCTCATCAATGCTTCCGATCTCAACTCAAGGAGTCAGTTTGTCTTTATCCAGCCACAGTTTGACGCTCTCTGCTCGGATCTCTCCACCTTCAAGGTCGCCAGGGCTGTCGCTGCATCGTCTGCGGTGCCGATTCTTTTTGATCCGATTCTGCTGCAGAGTCGTTCAGATTGCCATGTTTCCAAATCAGCGTGGTTGCAAGAGGCTGAAGAGCGCGCCAGACGCACCGACGATAAACGCCTGGAAGAGTATGTGGAGAGTATGAACTACTATGTCGAACATCCGGAGAGGCCCTATGTCACGCTGGTCGATGGCGGTGTGACTGATAACCTGGGGGTGCGCACCCTGCACCGGGTAGCTCAACTCAAGGGAGCCAGCAGGCTGGGCTACAGCAAGCTCAATCGCAACAAGAGTGTCAAGCGCTTCGTTATTATTGTTGTCAATGCATCGACCTCCACGCCGACAGACATTGGCAAAAGCAGGAAATTGCCGTCAATCGGCAATAGCTTCAACGCGCTGACAGATATGCAGCTGCATCTTTATAATACGGAAACCAACGAGCTTTTGAAAAGTGAGTTGAAAAAATGGGCGCAGCTGGTTTCGCCGCCAGGCCGTACAATCGTCCCCTACTATATCGAGCTGGATTTTACATCCTTGACAGATCCTGCTGAGATCACTTTTTTCAACAGCATTCCCACCAGCTTTTCACTCGAAACCGAGCAGGTTGATCGTCTCATTGAGTTGGCCGGGCGTCTGATGCGTGATCACCCGGAGTATCAAAAATTGCTCAAAGATATGGGGGCGAGAAAAAATTAATCGGATGTGCTAAGGAGTTGTCCATAAATAACTTCCCGATATCGCGCAGCAATGTTGTCACTCTTCAAGGCGCAGCAAGGGGCGCATAGCAGCGTTATGTAACTCTTGCTGGAACGCTGAAGACGGGCAACAGGGCAAGCAGGATCGGGAAGTTATTTTTGGACAACGACTAAGGAACGCAGCAATCTGGATTGCCGCGTCGTTCCACTCCTCGCAATGACAAAACTGTAGGGCGTCAATAACCAACGGGCATTGCGCCGCATTGGATAGGTGCAATGCGCTCCGCTTATTGCTCCCTACATCTCTGCCGTTATGGATTTACAAATGCCGTGAGCGCACGGAACCAACATCTCTTCAGGAAAGATTTATGGCTGAAAATCAATTCAACCTCCTGGGCGAGCGGCGCTTTCTGCCGCTGTTCATCACCCAGTCTCTCGGCGCATTCAATGACAATGTCTTCAAGAACGGCATACTGTTTCTGGTGACATTTGTGCTGGCTGATCAGTCGGGTCTGAATGCCCCGCTGCTGGTCGCAATGGCCGGTGGAATCTTTATCTTCCCCTTTTTCCTGTTCTCCGCCAGTGCGGGGCAGCTGGCTGAAAAGTATGACAAGGTGGCGCAGATTCGCCTGCTCAAATTGACGGAGCTGGGATTGATGATTGCGGCAGGCGTTGGCTTTATGCTGCAAAATGTGTGGTACCTGATGGCGATCCTGTTCCTCATGGGAACCCAATCTGCTTTCTTCGGCCCGATCAAGTACAGCATCCTGCCTGAGCAGCTGAAATCAAAGGAGCTGCTTGGCGGCAATGCCCTGGTGCAGGCAGGCACTTTTCTCGCCATACTGCTCGGCACCATCGCCGGAAAAGTGGTGCTGGAGGATAACGGCGCCATGCTGGTGTCGCTGCTGATCATAGGGGTTGCCATGGCGGGATGGATTGCCAGCCGCTATATTCCATCGACCGGTCCGATGGTTCCGGAGTTGAAGGTGGATTACAACGTCTTCACCTCGACCTGGGAGATGCTGCGCTACGCAAAGAGCCAAAAAGGGATTTTTCTGATCATCCTCGCAATCTCCTGGTTCTGGTTCATTGGCGTCACCTTTCTGACAGAGATCACTCCTTTTGCAAAGGATGTGCTTGGCGGCGACCAGAATCTGGCGACACTGCTGTTGGTGCTGTTCTCCGTGGGCATGGCGCTGGGTTCGCTATTGTGCAACAGCATGCTCAAGGGGGAGGTGCATGCAACCTTCGTCCCCCTGGGCGCGCTGGGGATGACGATCTTTGCCATCGATCTGTTCTTTGCCAGCCGGAATTTTATGGTAGACGGCACAACCCTGATCACCGTATCGCAGTTTCTCGACCATTTTCGCGGCTGGCGCATCGTTGTCGATATTGTTTTCATCGCCATCTCTGCAGGTATCTACATCGTTCCTCTGAACACCATGCTGCAGTATCACAGCAAGGAGGGGCATCGCGCCCGCAATATCGCCGCAAACAATATCTTCAATGCGCTCTTCATGGTCGCTTCAGCACTGGGAGTGGTTTTCCTGATATCGCTGGATATGACGATTCCACAGATATTCCTGGTGATTGCGCTGCTCAACGGCATGGTGGCCATCTACATTACCCGCCTGCTTCCCGGCGCGCTGGCGCGCTCGTTTGTCGCCTGGCTGCTGCAGATGTGCTACCGGGTTGAAGTCACCGGGCTGAAGAATCTGGCGGATGCCGGCGAACGGGTGCTGATCGTCTCCAACCACCAGTCATTTCTCGACGCGGCGCTGATCGCGGCCTATGTTCCTGAAGATCTCACCTTTGCAATCAATAGCAATGTGGCAAAGAACCGCCTGGTGAAGTTTTTTCTCTCCATGGCCAAAACCATTCCCATCGATCCGCTTAATCCACTCTCTACCCGCACGCTCATTGAAGCCGTCAAGCGTGGCGACAAGGTGGTGATCTTTCCCGAAGGGCGTATTACCCGCACCGGCTCCATGATGAAGGTGTTCGAGGGGCCGGGCATGGTGGCTGACAAGGCGCAGGCAATGATTGTGCCCGTGCGTCTGGACGGTGCCCAGTACACGCCGTTTTCGCGGCTCGCAGGCAAGGTCAAAATCCGCTGGTTCCCTAAAATCCGGGTGCATTTCCTGCCGCCGACGCAGCTGGATATCCCCGCAGGGTTGAGAAGCCGTGAACGCAGAAGCCGGGCCGGGCGCAGGCTCACCGAGCTGATGACCAACATGATGTTTGAGACCAGCGATTATCACAAAACCCTGTTTCACTCGCTGATCGACGCCAGGGATATCCATGGCGCCAAACATATTGTTCTCGAGGATATCAAGCGCGAGCCGGCCACTTACCGCAAACTGTTGATCGGCAGTTTTGCACTTGGGCGCGCCATGGCAAACAAGACAACAGCTGGTGAGCATGTAGGGCTGCTGCTGCCCAACTCTGTCGCAACGGTGACGGCTTTTTTCGGACTGCATGCATTCGGACGGGTTCCGACCATGCTGAATTTCTCCACCGGAAGCCTTAATCTGCTCAGCGGTTGTAAGACAGCAGAGCTCAAAACTGTATTCAGCTCGCGGAAATTCATCGAAGCGGCGGGCTTTGAAGAGCTGGCGCAGGCGATAGAAGCAGAGGGGGTGGAACTCCTCTATCTGGAAGATGTGGCGCAGGAGATGACTATCACTGACAAGATGATGGGAGTCGTCAGGGGTTTGATGCCGCGTCTCGCTTATCTGCTGAGCTGCAAGCAGCGGGACCCGCGAAGTCCGGCCGTGATTTTGTTCACATCGGGAACCGAAGGCCATCCCAAGGGCGTGGTCTTGAGCCACGTCAACCTGCAGGCCAATCGCTACCAGGTCGGATCGATGATCGATTTTGGTCCCAGGGATATCGTCTTCAACGTGCTGCCGATGTTCCACTCATTTGGCCTCACCTGCGCAACGCTGCTGCCACTGTTATCGGGCCTGAGGATTTTCCTCTATCCATCTCCGCTGCACTACCGCATCGTTCCCGAGCTGGTCTACGATACCAATGCGACCATGATGTTCGGCACCGATACCTTTATGGCCGGCTATGCGCGTTTTGCCAACCCCTATGACTTCTACAGTCTGCGCTATGTTTTTACCGGCGCAGAGAAACTCAGGGATCAGACCCGCAAACAGTGGAGCGAACAATTCGGCGTGCGCATCTTCGAGGGCTATGGTGCTACCGAGACGTCACCGATCCTCTCTTTGAACAGCCCCATGTATAACCAGACCGGTTCGGTGGGGAAATTTGTGCCCGGTCTTGAGTACCGTCTGCAAAAAGTGCCGGGCATCGAGGAGGGCGGCCGACTGGAGGTGCATGCTCCTAATGTCATGAGCGGCTATCTGCTGGCAGATGATCCCGGCACGCTGCATCCACCTGAAGATGGTTGGTATGACACCGGGGATATTGTCACGGTCGATGAGATGGGCTTCATCACCATCAAGGGCCGCGCCAAACGCTTTGCCAAGATTGCCGGGGAGATGGTGTCGCTGGCCGCGGTCGAAGCGATGGCGGCGGATCTGTGGCCGCAATACCAGCATGGCGTCGCTGCAATTCCTGATCTCAAAAAAGGCGAACAGCTGGTGCTGGTCAGCAGCAACCCGGACGCCAGCCGCGACGCTCTCGCCAGGTGGGCGCAGCAGCAGGGCATCGCCGCCATCGCGGTTCCTGCAAAAATTCTGCATGTCGATGAACTGCCGCTGCTGGGAACAGGTAAGACCGACTTTCGCGCTCTGCAGCAGATCGTTGCAGAGCAGATTTGATGCCGGGTTAGCGGGATGCATCATGCAGTTCCTGCACGAAGTTATTGAGGTGTTACAGAGAGTGTCTTGACGTTTATTGAATGGCGTGTAGAAAAACCACTTGATTAATAATGCTATAAAAGCATACACTTTCTATCCGGGTTGATAATTATCAATCTATTCGGGTTTCCGGGTACATTATCAGGTAGTGGATCAACTTATAAATATCGAACCAAAGGAGTATCGAATGACTACATCAAGCGCCGGCCATCTTTTTGGCAATATCTGTGTTTCCTGCGTTGTAACTGTGTTGGTAATTATTGCTGTTGTGAGTGCGGCGACCCTGCTCTGGGTTGGCTCTCTCTAAGGAGCTCTCCACAAAATAACTTCCCGAGTCCTGCTTGCCCTGTTGTCCCTCTTCTGCGTGGCCTCGAATACGAACAACATCTCTGCGTGATATCGGGAAGTTATTTATGGACAACCCCATCCCGTGGCTTATTTCAGCGCATCGAGAATGCGCTGGTGTATTCCTTCAAATCCGCCGTTGCTCATCACCAGAATGGTATCACCGCTGCGGGCCTCTGCTGCTGTGCGTTCGACAATCTCCTGCGTCGAGTCATAAATTTCCGCCTTCTCTCCCATAGGGGCAAAGATCCTGTTCGCGTCCCACTCCAGAGATGCGGGGGAGAAGACCAGCACCTGGTCAGCCTTTTCAAGCGATGCCGGCAGTGACTCTGCATGGATTCCCATGCGCATGGTATTGGAGCGCGGTTCCAGGATAGCGATGATGCGTGCATCTCCTGTATTACGGCGCAGACCATTCAATGTGGTTGCAATCGCCGTTGGATGGTGGGCGAAGTCATCATAGAGGCGGATGCCATTGACCTCTCCGCGCAGCTCCATGCGGCGTTTGACGTTTTCAAATTTTGACAGGGCCTCGATAGCGATGCCGGCAGGCACGCCGGCGTGGCGTGCGGCAGCTATGGATGCCAGCGCATTGCGTACATTGTGGTCGCCTGTCAACGTCCAGTTGACTGTTCCGCAATCCTTGCTCTCCAGTAATACCTTGAATGCGCTGCCATCATCATGCAGCAACTCGGCCTGCCACTGGCCGCCGGGACCGAATGTCTCCAGTGGCGTCCACCTTCCCATCTGCAGCACCTGCTGCAAAGGTACATCATCGGCAGGCGCAATCAGTAGGCCGTTGCCTGGAACAATGCGCACCAGGTGATGGAACTGGCGCTGGATCATGGCGAGATCATCAAAGATATCTGCATGGTCAAACTCAAGATTATTCAGTATCAGGGTACGCGGGCGATAATGCACAAACTTGGAGCGCTTATCGAAAAAAGCAGTGTCGTACTCATCAGCCTCGACCACGAAAAATGGCGAGTCGCCGCTGCGTGCAGAGAGACCGAAATTTTTCGGGATGCCGCCGATCAGAAACCCGGGCGCCATGCCGGCATCCTCGAGAATCCACGCCAGCATCGCAGCTGTGGTTGTTTTTCCATGGGTTCCGGAAGCCGCCAGCACCCAGCGGTCTTTTAATATATGTTCTGACAGCCACTGCGGTCCCGAGGTGTATGGCAGGCTGTTGTCGAGCATGTACTCTACGGCTGGATTGCCTCGCGACATGGCGTTGCCGACCACCACCATATCAGGAGCAGGCTGCAGATGCTCAGGCTCATAGCCCTCCATCAGCGTGATTCCGGCCTCTTCAAGCTGGGTGCTCATTGGAGGGTAGACACTGGCGTCAGAGCCAGTCACCGTATGACCGGCCTGACGGGCAAGCAGGGCGATGCCGCCCATGAAAGTTCCGCAAATTCCGAGAATGTGGATGTGCATGTTGTGTTTTATAGATCAGTGCTAAATAGAAAGATGATGGTAACTTCTCAAAAAGCCCGTGTGAATGCCGTCATCTGTTTTAACAAAATGTATTCAATGCACGGAGTTATTGAGAAGTTACAGATGATGCATCATACCTTCTTTCTACCATTGAGCACGCAATCTCTCCACCTCCTTTTGCAGGCCTGCGGTCTCACCCTCGCCAGGGTAGGTAAGAATCACCTCGGCATGCGGATTGATGACATAGACAGGGTGTGATGTTGTATCGTTGTCGAAATCTCCAGCGGAAAGCTGCCTGCGAAAGCTGTCAATCGAAGCAGCAGTCGTACCCATGGCAACTTCCACGCCGGGATTGTGCTTTGCAATGTTGCGCATCTGCGCATGCGTGGCTGCATCGGAGGCGACAAACAGCCGCTGTACATCGCTGATGGCGGCGATCAACGCAAGGCGCTGCATACACTCCAGGTTGCAGTCGGCTTCTTCGATGAGAACCAGGCTCCAGTGATCCCTGAAAAATGCGGAATTGATGCCCGGGCCATTCAGTTGCCACAGCGCTGCATATTCGATGCCGCGCGGAGGGAAGATTTCTCTCCCCTGTGTGTGGTTGTGATCTCCAGCTTCACAAGCGCATAGAGGCAGAAGAGTTAGTAGAAGAGTCGTCAGCAGCAGGGTGGGTGGCAAGGTGATTTTGATGTTGGAGGCGCTCGCAGAGGTGACAGGATTGAAGAGGATTATCATCGATTTTAGCGAAACAGAAAAGCAGCAGTTTTGTGTGTTGATTCATCATTTGCTTTCATCTTGTCACACAGATATGATCTGATGCTTCTTAATACCTCTTAGAGGTATCTTTTCTCTCTTTTTATGTTCCATTCTATGGACTCTTCACTCTCATCTGCCGCAAAGTGGATTGTCATCCTCCTGATTGCCCTGATCTGGTTCATGCTGCCGGGTTACCGTGATCTTGCAGAACCTGATGAGGGACGCTACGCTGAAATACCGCGCGAGATGGTTGCCAGCGGCGACTGGGTGACGCCGCGCCTGAACGGCTTCAAATATTTCGAGAAGCCTCCACTGCAATACTGGATGACGGCAGCAACTTTCAAGCTTTTCGGTGAGAGTAATGCCACGGCGCGTCTGTGGGTCATAGCGGCAGGGTTCGCCGGTGCACTGTGGATGATGTTTGTCGCAGCGCGTCTGTGGAGCAGGGAGGTTGGCTATTTTGCCTTCCTGATCCTCTCCAGCAGCCTGCTTTATGTCGTGCTTGGCCATCTGCTGATTCTCGATATGACCCTCAGCGTCTTCATGGCCGGCGCCCTTGGTTCACTGCTGATCGCTCAATCCAGGCGCGAGCACAGCGTGCAGGTGCGCAACTGGATGCTGCTGTGCTGGTTGTTGACTGGCCTTGCCATATTGACCAAGGGGCTGGTCGGCATCGTGCTTCCGGGCGGGGCGCTTGTTATCTACTCCCTGTGGCAGCGTGACTGGGTGCTGTGGAAGCATCTGCATCTGGGCAAGGGTGTGCTGCTCCTGCTGCTGGTTACGGCGCCATGGTTTGTCATGGTCGAAAAAGCCAACCCGGGATTCGCGGAGTTTTTCTTCATCCATGAGCACTTCGACCGCTATACCTCTGATGTGCATGGCCGGGAAGAGGCGCTGTGGTACTTTTTGCCGGTGCTGCTGCTGGGGCTTTTCCCCTGGATCGGCAGCGGCTTGCGGGCATTGATTCGCCCTGCTTTTCAGTGGCTGCCGCAACGCTCAGCAGAGTTTGATGCGGTGCGTTTTTTGTGGGTTTACGTGGTTTTTATGTTCCTCTTTTTTTCGCTCGGACGCTCCATGCTGGCGCCCTATCTGCTGCCGCTGTTCCCGCCGCTTGCACTGCTGATGGCGCACCAGTTGAAGCCTGACGCAAGTGTTAATCTCACTGCCTGGCTGCTGATTGGCTTTGGCGTCCTGCTGGTTGGAGCGAGTTTTTTCGCCGGGCAGTTTGCAACGCAGAAGGTTTCCGTCGAAAACATCAACGGCTTTCTCAACTGGGCGCTTCCTGCGGCATTGGTCATGATTGCCGGGGGGCTGGCGGCGCGTTATCTGTTTGCTGCAAGGGGAGTGAAAGCGGTCACCGTACTCGCTGTTGCCGCACTGCTGTCGATGCAGCTGCTGATGCTGGGTTATCAGCATCTGGGTGAGTACCGTTCAAGCAAAAAACTGGCTGATGTGATACAACCCTATCTCGGCATGGAGACGATCGTCTATAGTGTGGGAGTCTATCCGCAGTCATTGCCGTTCTATCTGAGGCGGCCGCTGCAGCTGGCGATTACCACATCCGAACTGCAGATGGGCATCGATCAGGAACCTGACAAATGGATTCCTGACATGCAGAGTTTTCGCGCCCGCTGGCTGCAGGAGAAGGAGCAGTCTGTGGCTCTGTT
>JAIVTC010000281.1:0-6708 GCA_048629055.1 Candidatus Bathyarchaeota archaeon | reverse complement strand
CTCTTGTACTAGTGGTTATGCACTTCGAAACCGGATTTTTCCAGTTCCGACTGCACAAAGAAGGCTCCCCGGGTAACCACGCGGACGCCGGCGGCAAGACCCTCGATCACGGCCGACTCCGGCAGTTGGCGGACAATCTCAATCTCGTGTGGTCCGAACTCTCCCGGCTCCTCTTCCACGAAGACCCGCCAGTCTCCATCGGGGCTGCGCACAATGGCATTCAGGGGCAGGGTTAGTGCTGTTTTATCGGATTTACCGGTGTGGATTCTTACGCTTACAAACTGACCGGGGTGCAGCCGGTCATGCGGATTGGGGATCTCCAGACGAACTCCGAGAGTGCGTGTGGTCTCATTCAGAGCATGATGTATCTGTATCACCTTGCCATTAATCCACTCCTTCCCAGCACGCACACGTGCAGCTGCGCCGACGGCGATTCTGAACACCGCTTCAGGATTGACATAGGCTTCGACCCAGAGTCTGGACTCGTCGGTGATTTCAAACAGCAACTCACCGGGCTCGACCATCTTCCCGACAATGAAGTCATCCCGGATGACCGTGCCCGCCTGTGGTGAGAGCAGGGTGAAACTGCCATCGACTCCGCTGACGTCAGTCTCATCGATCAGACTTTCAGCTTGAGTTGCTGTCATGCCATAAGCCAGTAATCTGGCCTGTGCCTGCTGATAGGCAATCCTGCTCTCAATATGGCGTTGCTCCGAGACCACCTGTGTTCCCAGCTTCTTCGATCGTTGCCACTCCATGGCGGCAACCAATGCCGCTCCCTGCGCCTCGGCCATCAAGGCGCTTGAGAGTGTCACCAGTGGCTGCCCTGCGGTGACCGGATCCCCGAGGCGGGCATGTCTTTTTACAATCTGTGCCTCGATGCGTGGTGTAATCTGGCTTGAAGCGTAGGCATTGAGCTGAACCTCACCAGGCGCCTCGACCTCCTCTGCTACAGGACGAGCCACGAGTGATTCCACGACAATACCGGCTATGCGGCGCTGTTCAGGACTCAGGTGAATTCGGTTTTCCTCTCTGTTCCCATGCTCGCCTCCATGCTCCTCCTTTTCCAAAGCAAATAGAGGATGACAGAGAAGAGATGTCAAAGTCAGGAGATATAAAACCCATTTTTGAATATTCATAATCAATCCTGCAGCCTGGTTTCCTTAGAAGTTTATCGGAATAAAATTCACATCAAACAACCAGTAAATGGAACTCGTAAGAGCCTCTGGCAAAATCCTCAAAAGCTCTCATTTCGACTGAAAGGAGAAATCTCAGGTTATTGATATATAGGATCTCTCACATTCGTACGAGATGACAAAACTCACTATTCACGAGTTTTGCAAGAGCTCGTAAGATAATAAATCCCACCTGACTGGCTCGGGAATGTTAAAGAATATGCTGAGCTTGCGAAGCTTCCGCATCTGCCGTACACGGATGTACAAATGCCATGGGCACAGGATCCACAGGAACGGCCTGCTCACTGCACCATAGAGACTTCAGGTGAGAAGGATTTAAGCGCTGATTGGCGGACGCAGTGGAAGCGGGGGGTAGAAAGAGCTTAACGAAAAGGAGTATGCAGCCAGCAATAGAGTGTTGTCAGCTGAGAGATGCAGTGATTCAATGCTATTCAGGGCAAATAGATGGAATACGCCATGGCAGCAGTTATCGCATACAGGGAGAGTATCGCTGTCGAACGGGGTTTTTGCGTGGTCGCTGATGGAGTGAGTCTGACCTGTGGACAAAGAGTGCATATCAGACGCCAGCACTGCGCTATTACAGAGAATAGCGATAATCAGCAGGGATATGATGATGCGAACAGGCATTAAATCATTTTGCACCAAAAAGATGTCGGTGACAAATAATTCTCATTCGTCACAGCCCCCTTTTTTTCTACATCACCTCGCCAAGATATGACCCCAAATCCATATCGGCGCCGAGGATATGCCCGATTAACCAGTGCTCCAGAAACTCAATATCTTCACTCGAGACCGATTTGCCCTCCTGCAGGAGCTTCTGCTGCAGCTCCTTGGCGCTTTCGATTAACTCCCGGTGCTCCGACTTGTGTTCCGCAAAACCTTCATAACCATACTTCATCATCAACCGCTCTTCGTGTCTGAAATGCCAGACGGTACAACTGATCAGCTCTTCCATCACCGCCTCGATATAGTCTGTTGCATCCCCTTCCACTACAGAATGGTTGAGAATATTATACAGATCCACCAGTTTGCGGTGATCGTCATCTATCTCTTCGATCTGAACACTTAGCGCTTTGTCCCAAATTAAATCTTTCACAAATTCTTCTCCTGATGAGGTTGCTTTAATAGGGCTTGAAAATTCTGATACGCACCCTGTCTCTATTATTGATGGTTCCCCCAGTAACCGGTAGTAGCAGCTATGCCCTGTGCTCCAGCCGCCCGGGCGGCATCCACATCTTCAGGCCGCATGCCGCCAAGTCCATAGACCGGCTGTTCCACTCTTTCGGTCATTTCGCGAAAATGATTCCAGCCAATAGCAGGGAGATCCGGATGGCTTGTTGTCGGTTTGACAGGAGATAGCAAGAGGATGTCAGCACCGAGACGATCAGCAAGCTCAAGATCGGCTTTGGTGTGACAGGAAACGGAGAGCATCTTGTCAGCAGCGATAGGACGCTCACTGAAGTCGCCAAGTCGATTACTACCCAGATGCAAACCGTCCGCATCGGTCTGTGCAAATAGATCGACTGTCGTGGCCAGCAGAAGTGGAGCCTCGAAACGGCGACAGATCACCTCCGCGAGGCGGGCCACCTCGAGGTACCCGGCATCGGCCATCCCCTTACAGCGGAGTTGGACTACCTTGGGCCCAGCCTTGAGGGCCTGCTCCAGCTTGCCCTGGAAATCCTCGTGATCGGCAAACTTGCCTGTGATCATGTAATGTGGTGGTAGTGTTCGTGGCATGGTTACGTTGGTGTGAATTGATTGTTCATTTTACACATAATATCGAAATCAGGCGCTAGGAGCCTGTCCGAGAATAGGGTCCGTAGCGAGGGGACGCCATTTTGAGTCAGATTTTTCGTGCATTTGAGGCGAATAGCAGCGCTATTTAACGATAATGGACGGAAAATCTGGCCAAAAGGGTGTTTCCGCAGTAGGTCTCCTAGTTCTCGGACAGGCTCCTAGCTAAATCTATAAGGTTATTGGTACTCTCTACTAAAACACAAATATTCAACAATTCAGTTTTTGCTTGCTCATAAAGTCCGGAAATGGCGTCTTCTGCCAATGCTATTTTGTAATCCCTCTCACTCGCCTCATAAATTGAAGTCCTTGGGCAATTGGGGTAGTTGCAACCACAAAAAACCAAAGTGTTCACCTCCAACTCTTTCAGGTGTTTTTCTAAAGGAGTGCTATAAAAAGCACCCCATCGAGGCTTATAAATGATGACTTCATTATTAGAGATCTTCTGAACACCGCCGTTTAAAAGCAGCTTTGTATCGTACCTTACCGCTTCATTATCAAATAACTGTGGTGCAAGTTCTGCACCCAAACTGTTTTCTGTCAATATCTCTGCACCAGCTTCGATCAGTCCCCTCCTACATAAATCGACATTTGAGCCATCAGCTTTGTATATCCGGACAATATGAATAATTGGTTTATTATTCTCTCGATAAAAATCCAGCAGTTGTTTCATTTTTGGCAATGCAGCAGAAGTACCGGGTATTTCTAAACATTGCCCATCCAATGTATCCCTCAGAACATCAATTGTTATGATGGCTGATTTATCAAAATCAGGTCGTGTGTATTCATCCATCTTGCAAACCAATGTTCATGCGCCTGACATCCGGCATCTCCGGCGCCAAAAAGCAGCGCAAGCAACGAGAGGCGCCTCTTGTCATTCGGGTGATTTTTTCTTGTTGCTGCGTATTCATACACACCAAACTCCCACTACTTTGAGACGGATTAGCACCCGCAACTGCTCCAAAACGGACACCTTAACAGAAGAGCTGCGGGACATTGTGGAAGCGGTGAAACAGAGTAAATTTTCACAGCGATCAGGATAAACTTCTACCCAAAACGCCCCTACTGAGGTGGCGAGATTGCAGGCCATGGGATACAGCCATATCAAACCATAATCCTGTTTGGCGTCACTGCAGCGAGGCTTGCGAATCCGCTATCCGGCATCACGGGTATTGTTCGCGCAGCGCCGGATGCAGCAACTCCCCGTTACGCACATTGATCGCCGCCGACAAAACGGAGTTGTCTCTCCAGTTTGCAGAAACCAGTTCACGCAAATAGGGGATCATCGCTGCAGAAAGCGCCTCGGAGGCGCTGCGGGGTACCGCTCCCGGCATATTGGTGACGCCAAAGTGAGTCACACCATCAACCTGGAAAGTGGGTGCTTCATAGGTAGTGGGACGCGTGGTTTCAATGCAGCCGCCCTGATCCACCGAAATATCCACGATGACACTGCCGCGCTCCATCGAGGCAACCTGCTCGCGTGACACCAGTTTCGGCGCTTTGGCTCCGGGAATCAGTACCGCACCAATCAGCAGATCCGCATCCACAAGCGCTTCTGAAATGCTTGCGTCGAAAGGATAGATGGCGGTAACGTTATCGCCGATTGCTCGCATCTGCTGCATGCGCTCACGCTTGCGCACAAACACCGTCACCTGCGCCCCGAATGCGGCAGCCATACGCGCCGCATTACCACCTGCCTGGCCCGCGCCGAGTATCACCACCCTACCCCGTCCGGCCGCCGGCAGACCGCCCAACAACACCCCTTTGCCTTTCTGAGAACGATGCAGCAAACCGGCTCCGATCTGTACTGAGAGACGCCCGGCAATATCACTCATCGGAGCCAGTATCGGCAAACCACCGCGATCAGCGACAGTTTCAAAGGCAATGGCGGTAACGCCACTCTCCAGCAACTGGCTGGTCAACTGTGGATTTGCAGCGAGATGCAGAAAACAGAAGAGCAGATGATCCCGGCGCAGCATCTCCGGCTCATCTGCCCAGGGCTCTTTCACCTTGACAATCACCTGAGCCTGCTCGTAGAGCGCTGCAGCATCTGTAACCAGCGTTACTCCAAGCCTGGCATAAGCCGCATCCGGGTATCCACTGGCTTCTCCGGCTCCCTGCTGCAGAAAGACTTCATGGCCGCTGCGCACAAAATCGGCACAGGCTTCCGGGATCAGTCCCACGCGGGCTTCCAGAGGCTTGATTTCACGGGGGATACCTATACGCATCTCTCATACCTGGTGAATGATGATTGTCCTGACATGATCTATCAGATTGCATCAAATAGCTAGTGAGATCGAGTCTCAGACTGACAAGGCATGAAAGAGATTATTTTCTCTCGCCAAGACGCCAAGGCCGCAAAGGTTTTTCTTGGCGAGCTTAGGCGTCTTCGCCTGCATGGACGCAGGTGAGGGGCGTGAGCAGGACGCGGAAGCTTTGCGAGAGTCATTATTGAAATTTGACTCATTTGCAAAGATGTTGGCTACTCAAGGATTCTAGTACAGTGATGCACAAGTGCTCCGCTGACTACGGCTCTTAATTTGTTTGGGACTCGAGGCTGTTTGCCATGACTGTCTGCGTAGATGATAGGGCATCACCCGCAACGGTGAATGCAGCCTGCCAGAGGGTCTGAATTCGTAGCATAGCCTTTATGCGTCGCTCCGAAAATACCGACGTCTCCTCATTGCAGACAATTAAGCCTTCGAGATGCATCAGCCTTTGCTATGCTTATAAACAGATTATCATTGGAGGTTCTTGAAAAACTCTCAAAAGCTGTCATTTCGACCGGAAGGAGAAATCTTAACTGACTGATAAATAAGATCTCTCACATGCGTTCGTGATGACAAAATTCACTATTTGCGAGTTTTGCAAGAGGCTCATTGTTAAAAATTTGAACCTTATCAATTGAGCGTGCCATGAAAAATGGGGATCTGTGTTCAGTGATATCCATGACGTGTCGCAGGATGATTGCCTTGAGCATGATCCTGATGATTGCCTGCGTTCCCGCCGCTACACTTTTTGCGGAGCAGGATCAGGATGTCGAACAGGCAATAGAGGAAGCAATAGAGCAGGCTGCAACTCAGGCAGTTGAGAAGGTCGTTGAGGAGGCTTCTGCTGAGGTTGCGGAAAAAGCGGCTGAAAAGGCAGTGGAAAAGATCGCTGCAGACGCTGCCGCTGAGGACGAACTCAAGGCGCAACGCCCGAATGAGTGGAAGGGACCTACACAGGTCGACTTCTTTGTGTTTGTCATCGACATCGACGAGATCGATGACGCGAGCCAGAATTTCACTGCAAACGTGTGGATTCGACTGAGCTGGAAGGATAAACGTCTTGCAAATCCGGGCGGAGAGAGACGGCAGAAACGACTGGAAGAGGTGTGGAATCCGCAGGTGCTGCTGGCTAATCGTCAGGGCCTGGTATCAAAATCCCTGCCTGATGTTGTTGCGATCGATCCGGACGGTACGGTCTTCTACGATCAACGCTACACCGGGCATTTGTCTCAGCCCTTGATGCTGTCTGAATTCCCCTTCGACAAGCACACCTTCACTATTCAGTTTGTCGCCGCCGGTTACACCATTGACGAAGTTGCCTTCGTGCCCGGTACCAGCAAGGTAAATCCCTCACTCATCGGTGGCGCAATCACCCGCACATGGTCGTTGCCGGACTGGAAGCGGGTGCAATTCGAGGCACTGCCTCTTTTCTACGAACCGCTGGAAGG
>JAIVTC010000280.1:0-2573 GCA_048629055.1 Candidatus Bathyarchaeota archaeon | reverse complement strand
AGTCGGGTGATCGCATCCTGGTCAGCGGGACTATTGGCGATCATGGAACAGCCGTGCTGCTGGCGCGCGAGGAGTTTGGTCTCAGCGGCAAGGTAGAGTCAGACTGCGGTTCGGTGCTGGAACTGGTACAAAGCCTCAGCGGCATCGAGGGCGTGCATTTTCTCAGGGATCCGACGCGCGGCGGGCTGGCAACTGTGGCGCATGAAGTTGCAGTCGCCACCGGTCATCGCATCAGACTCGATGAGAGCGTTATCCCTGTGCGCGACAGCGTGCGCTCGGTGTGTGAAATCCTCGGTTATGATCCGCTCTACCTCGCCTGCGAAGGACGCGCTGTAGCCTGTGTCAGCGCCGATATCGCGGAGAAGGTGCTGCACATCTGGCGGCAGCAAGCCGCAGGATCCGGGGCTGCCGTCATTGGCATCGTTGAAAAAGGAGAGGCAGAAGTACTGCTGCAAACTCCTATCGGGGGTGTGAGAATGCTCGAGGAGCTGGAAGATGATCCCCTGCCGAGAATTTGTTAGATTCGCTATAATCCGTTGATATGGTAACTTCTCAATAATTCCGTGCATTATTTGAGTTTGCGCAGGGTCAGGATCAGCCTTTCAGGGACGCGTGAATACATCCCTGTAAGCTCTGATAAAACATCCCTGTTTTCTACAGCCCTGAAAAGCAAATCCTGACCCTGCTTCCCTGCACGGAGTTACTGAATAATAACTTGAAATGAGATTCATACAACTGTTGCGGACACCATGAGTATGGAACAGAGACACGATGTATTGATCATTGGCAGCGGGGCTGCAGGTCTTGGCCTGGCGCTGCGGCTGAAGCAGAGTCTGCGCGTGGCGGTGATCAGTAAATGCGCGCTGCAGGAGGGCAACACCTACTATGCCCAGGGAGGGATCTCTGCTGTTCTCAGCGATGAGGACTCCATCGACTCCCATGTAGAGGATACGCTGATTGCCGGCGGCGGACTCTGCGACGAGGAGGTCGTGCGCCTGGTGGTCGAGCACGGGCCTGCCAATATTCGCTGGCTGCTGAATGAAGGCGTTGCCTTTACCCGGGAAGACAACGATGATCCGGCATCGGATTTTCACCTCACCCGTGAGGGCGGCCACAGTCACCGCCGCGTCGTCCATGCTGCCGATGCGACCGGAAAAATGCTTGAATCCACCCTTGAAACCCAGGCAAGGGAGAGCAGCAACATCGATATTTTTGAACACCATATCGCCATCGACCTGATCACCAGTTCAAAACGCGGCCGCAACAAACGCGTGCGCGGCGCCTATCTGCTGGATCGGAAAAATGACAGGGTCGTCACCTTCTGTGCGCGCTTCGTGGTGCTGGCGACGGGGGCGGCCAACAAGGTCTATCTCTATACCAGCAACCCGGATGTCGCCACCGGAGACGGCATCGCCATGGCCTGGCGTGCAGGATGCCGTGTTGCAAACATGGAATTCATCCAGTTTCATCCGACCTGCCTCTACCACCCGCAGGCAAAGTCATTTCTCATCTCCGAAGCACTGCGTGGCGAGGGGGCTACCCTGCACCTGCCGGACGGACACCGCTTCATGCCCGATTTCGATGAACGCGCCGAACTGGCGCCAAGAGATATTGTGGCGCGCACCATCGACCATGAAATGAAGCGCATCGGCGCCGATTGCGTCTACCTGGATATCAGCCACAAATCCAAAGCGTTCATCACCGAACATTTTCCAACCATCTATCGGCGCTGCCTGGAGTTCGGCATCGATATCACCAGCGAACGCATTCCCGTGGTGCCGGCCGCCCACTATACCTGCGGCGGCATTGTCACCGATCACTCTGCAAGAACCGACCTTGCCGGCCTGTATGCAATTGGCGAAACCACCTATACGGGTTTGCATGGCGCCAATCGTCTCGCCAGCAACTCCCTGCTCGAGTGCCTGGTGTTCGGCGAGATGGCTGCTGAAGATATTCACCGCAACCTGGAGCAGGTCAGCCAGCCTCCTGAGGCCAAACCCTGGGATGAAAGCCGTGTCACCGACTCCGACGAGCAGGTGGTCGTCTCTCACAACTGGGAGGAACTCAGACGTTTCATGTGGGACTATGTCGGCATTGTTAGATCCAACAAGCGCCTGGAACGCGCCAAACGCCGCGTCAACCTGCTGCGCCACGAAATCGAGGAGTATTACAGCAATTTCCGCGTCAACAACGACCTGCTGGAGCTGCGAAATCTTGTTGAGGTTGCCGACCTGATCATTCGCTCGGCGCAGTCACGCAGGGAGAGCCGCGGCCTGCACTACACACTTGACTTCCCCCGGAGTGACAGCAGCCAGAGAAAACCCACGACATTGATTCCCGACAACTACTACCCGATCGAGGAGTAAGCCTGTGGACAAATTCCTGCTGTTCAGCATCCTTCTGGTATTTCTCGGCGCCTTTTTCAGCAGTGTTTTACAGCAGCGCAGAAAGGACAGGGTATTAAAAGATCTGGACGGCTTCCAGGTGATCGCCCGTCTGAAGAAAAAAGATGTGTGGGGCTGTTTTCGCTCCTATCCCAATGCCATCGAGCTGATCTTCAGCCGCCCCTATCG
>JAIVTC010000279.1:0-4120 GCA_048629055.1 Candidatus Bathyarchaeota archaeon | reverse complement strand
TTTTTGGGTAATCGCCAAATTTTACGTGATAAAAGGAAGCCAGAGTAGAGAGTTATTTCTACCGGAATTTCCAATGACTGCTCTGAGTATCTATGTGTAGCTACACATAGGAGTATGCTGCGGACGTTCGCTGCATTCCTCCAAATCTGCTCAGACTGATGATTCAGCGATTGACTGGGGCTCCGAAGCGGTCGTTCACATAGCCTCCCAAACAAACCACATATGGCTAAAAAGTGAATGATCATGTACTATTTTCGTGGTAACCCTAGCCTGTAGAGATTTTCCATTATTTTGAGTTGATCCCCGCTACTCTCAAGCCAGGTAGAAAGCCATCTCTCCGCCGGGCGGAACGTGGTGCCGGGCGATCCGACTGATGCGGATTTCCGGGACAGGGTGAAGCGGGAGCATGGCGTTGAATTAATCATGTTGATGTTGCCGAAGATACAGTCAAATCTCGCTATCCTTCGGCTGCTCAAAAGGTTCTCTTTTCGGGGAGACGTCGCGGTGCTGGCGCAATTTTCTGATGAGGAGGCGATATTGAAAGATGCCGGGGCAACAGCCGCGTTTAAAATCTACGCCGAGGCGGGTTGGGGTTTTGCTGGTCACGTGGCGGATCTGAGCTCCGGCTGAGCGATATACATCTCTATCAACTTAATGTAGAGTGTCTGTGCAGAAACTATCAGCCACATAGGATGTGCTGAGGAACGAAGCTTCCGCATCTGCTGTACACGAACGTACAAATGCCGTGAGCGCAGGATGCGCAGGAACGGCCTGCTAACGCCCCTCACCTACATGTAGGCGAAGCGCATCAACCGAAATATCCGCGAATGATGCGCTTGGCCTACACCGAGGTTGGCGGCAACAGTTTTTTTCACGATGAAATATTCACCACCATAGGAGAGCCATTAAATGAGACATCAATCAACACGGCATGCGTTAGTCATCGCCGCATTTTTAGGCAGCAGCGGATTGGCTGTCGCCGAAGAACAGGCGCCGCCTGCAGAAGCAGGCATGAACGATGCCGAAGAGCGGATGATCGCCCTTGACGCGCTGAACAAAATGGGAAGCTACCTGCGCTCACTCGACTCTTTCAGGGTTCAGGCCATGACCAGTAGAGACGAAGTGCTGCTGAATGGCCAGAAGATCCAGTTTGACAAGAGCGTCGAACTGCAGGCGAAGAAGCCCGCCGGTTTAAGGCTGGATGTGACTTCAGCTTATGGAAACCGCAGCTTCTATTACGATGGCAAAGCCTTCACGCTGCATACCCCGGAGAATAAATTTTACGCTACCATCCCGGCATCCGGTACCAATGGTGAATTCATCGGGATCCTGCAGAGCAAGACAGGCGCAACCATGCCGCTGGTCGATCTGTTCCTGTGGGGAACTGGTGATGCTGCAGGGGAGGATATTGAAAGCGCGATTGTTGTTGGCTATGGCAATGTCAATGGCGTCAAGTGTGAGCATTACGCCTTTCGCCAAAAGGAGGTCGACTGGCAGATCTGCATTCAGCAGGGTGAGACTCCATTGCCGCTGAAACTGGTCATTACCTCGAAACTTGAAAAGGAGCAGCCGCAGTATGTCTCGGTCATGAAGTGGGATACAACTGCTGCCCCTGATGACAAGGCTTTCACATTTTCACCCCAGGAGGGTGACACTAAAATCTCTTTTCATCCAGCCGCGGAGAAATCCGGGGCCAGCAACTAGAGGAAGCTAGAAATGATCAGTTTATTCAACAAATCCAATGTCCTGGCACTAGCCACTGTTGCTATCATGGTCGTTGCCTGGTCACTGCCTGAACCGGCGGAAGCAAGGAGAGGCGGAGGTGGCGGTGGTGGCCACCGAGGCGTCAAGGGCAAGACGCATACCAGCGTTAATCGTGGCGGTAACCGGAATAAAAGCGCCAGTCGCAAAAGCGTGAATGTGAGCAAAAAGAGCGTCAATGTCAATAAAAACGTCAATGTCAACGTCGACCACCGCCATGGCGGCTATTACGACCGCCGCTATAATCCCATTGCGACAGCCGCTGCGGTGACTGCGACTGCTATCGTGGTGGGGTCTATCGTTAATTCGCTGCCGTCCAACTGTACTACAGTGGTGACCAACAACATCTCCTACAGGCAGTGCGGAAGCAGCTGGTATGAGCCGCGCTACTCGGGCGGCAGCACCTCCTACGTGGTGGTCAACTCACCCTATTGATACTGAGGTTTATGGAAGTAGCAAACCATTGAGACGGATGACTGAATTTCAGTCATCCGTTTTTTTTGCATTTATTCATCTATACTCTTCATCCCAGCATATTGCTGCGAAATATCCGGTAAAACGGGAACACGCACCATAGGCGAATACCAAATGAAGTTACTGAAGCCGCTGGGTGAGTTTGTGAAGATACTTGAGGAGCACCCGGAGAAGTGGATGCTGTGGGAGGCTGAACCTGCGTCTGAAAATGTCGAGCGACTGCGTAGCCTCGGCGTGGAGAGCATCGTCTTCGATCCCTGCAGTAATCGCCCCGAAGCGGGCGACTTCCCCTCAGTGTTATGCTCAAGAACGCAGCCAACCTGGAGGATGTGTGCCGATAGTTCGCTCCAGTGGGTTTGAGGGAAAGTCATCCAGCGCTGCAGATTCGTCTAATGACACCAGCTCAATCCAGGAATCGAAAGGCTGATTGGATCAATAATCACCTTACGTTTCGAAAATCTGAATGACTTTAATGAGTATGCTGCGGCCGTTCGCTGCACCCTTCAATATCTTCCCGGAATGCTGATTCAATGATTGGCAGTAGTTGCTCCACTGCAGTCATTCTTGATGCACGGTTGAGGTACTGCATTCGCCCAGAGCCACCCGCTCCAGTATCGGTGCGGGCATGTTGACTCCTTTTAGCCCTTACTTATCGTCCTCGCGACGTTCCTCACGGCCCTCCTGTTTGCAGTCGCGCTTGTCCTTGCCGACAACGCCCTCTTCGCTGCGGCAGTCCTGGCGGGTATCGCGGCGATCTCCACGATCGTCCTGGCGGTCACCACGACGATCCTGCCTGCGATCCATACCTTCTGTTTCTGCCAGGATCAGGGGTGCTGCATCTGTTTGCACGATTCCCTGCGTACCAACGGCGGCATGCGCTCCCGAGACGATCGTACCGAGTCCCAGCAGCGTAGCGGCAGTGGCGATGCTGCACAGATGGCGTGAGGTCAAGTTACTGTTGTTGTTACTCATTGGAATATCTCCTTTGGAGTTAAAAAACATCTGATCGAAAGAGCGCCTCTTTCTGTTTCAGGATTTAGGCGTATACCAGATCGGTGAGGTATAGGCGCGTTCCTGCGTCGAAGTTGGTGCGCCTTCGGGGATCTTAATGCCAAAACGGAAGGCGTCGTAGGTCGACCAGCGCGGCGTCGGAATCTCGATGACCCGCGCATAGTAGAAGGCTCTTTGTGAGGGGTCGAATTCCGGATCACTCCACACGGTGACGAGTTCCGAAGCGCCGATGGTGTTGGTCCAGTTGGCCTTTTCAACATCGACGGTGCTGCCAACAGGCGGCAGTTTGCCCTTGGCATCAGGTTTGCGATCACCCGACCAGACGACATCGTAAACCTTCTCGCGGGTCTTGCCGGATTCATCCTGCCACCCCTTGATGATCTGAATGCGGTCGAGGTTTGCGCCGATAGGATCACGCAGTGCATAAACCATGAATGTCGGCGCCTTCTTACCATCGCTGTCGCGCAGGTCGCCACCCATGGGGACACCCTTGCTGTAGCCGACAAAAGCCGGAGCGCGGCTGCTGATGTCATCCGCGGTAAAATCCCAACCACCAAAGAAGCGCACCCCCATGCGGCTGCCGCTCGTGGCATAGACCTCTTTTCTCGCCATGGCGTCGAAGATCGACTCACGGGTGTTTTCTGCGGCCCAGACTGCGGCCAGACCGGATGCGGCAGGCTGCCAGCCCTCAATGATGCCCTTGTCGCTCTTCATCATCGCGTGTTTCATGCGCGCCGGACTCGGCTCATAGCCGGTGTGTTTACCAAAGAAGTTGTCTTCCTGTGCAGTTGCGAGTGAAGTATGGCTGTCTGTCGAGCCGATCTGTCCGAACTTGTAGGGATTGGTTCCCAGCTGCTTCTCGATGATCAAGCCG
>JAIVTC010000278.1:0-2994 GCA_048629055.1 Candidatus Bathyarchaeota archaeon | reverse complement strand
CGATGAGGTGGGTGCAGACCGGAATCCCCCGCTGCCTTGCTGCTTTCAGGGTGTGCCGATATTCGGCAAATCCGTGGCCGCGATTGACCAGCTGCAGCGAGCGCTCGGAGGCCGACTGCAATCCCAGTTCCAACCATACCTCATATCCACGGGATTGAACGTCCACCAGCAGATCAAGCACCTTGTCGGGCACACAGTCCGGGCGTGTTCCTATCGAGATTCCAACCACATCGGACTCATCCAGTGCCTGCTGGTAGAGCCTCGCCAGATACTCCACATCCGCATAGGTGTTGGTATAGGCCTGGAAATAGGCCAAAAACCGTCTCGCGCCGGTGCGCCTGGCAAGCACCCGGCGTCCGGCCTCTATCTGCTCCGCAACGCCGGGAGCTTTGCGCGCCGAGGGATTGAAAGAGACGTTATTGCAGAAGGTGCAGCCACCGCGCCCCTTGCTGCCATCACGGTTCGGGCATGTGAAGCCGGCGTTGATCGCCAGCTTGTGCACCCGCTCACCATAGCGGCGAAGCAGATCCTGACCGAAGGTGTTGACAACGTCAGATAACGCCATTGCAGTTCCTACAGACATCAGACCTCATCCCTGGTACTGGTAATCCCTGAGCCCCAACATCTTTATAGATAAGTCGAATTTCCACAATGACTCTTGTCAAGACGCAAAGGTTTTTTTTGGCGAGAAAATAATAATGTTTTCATGCCTCGTCAGTTTGAGGCAGGCTCCTGCGGTTAATCATCCAGTATCGAGACATAGGCGAAGATGTCACGGATCTCTTCGTGCGTGAAATCCGCGAGCAGCTCCTCGTCCGGATCCTCTTCATCATGGATGCGGATCTTGTTCAGATACTTGTCGACCTGCCGCCACAGGTAGTTCGTATATTGACCGGCCAGCATCGGTGAGTTGTCTTTTTCAATCCCTTCCGCCTCTCTGCCATGACAGCTTCTGCACTCCTTGTTGTAGAGCTTTTTGCCCTTGTCGATATCGCCTTCGGCGCGTGGAATCTGCATCACTCTTTCGCTCTGCAGCAGCCTCTGATAGGCATCGAATCCCGGATCCTCTTCGTTGGCCGGGGGGAGGCGTGTCGGCAGGGAGATGCGGTTGAGGTAAGCCGAGACATCTGCAATGTCCTGTGGCGGCATCTGACGCTCCTCGACGTGTTCGACCATCGGCATGTTGGGGCGGGTGCGATCCTGAAAAAGATAGAGCTGTTTGGAGATGTATTCGCTCGGTTGACCCGCCACCCGTGGATATTCACCACTCTTGTCGCCCTGGCCGTATTCACCATGGCATCCGGCGCAAACCTGGTTGATGTCATCACCGTTGTCGAGATCAATCTCAGCTTCAGCCGGAGTGGTCTCCTGCGCCTGAGCATGAGTGAAAAAGCTGAGAATAACCAGAATCAGAGCTTTTTTCGAGAATGACAAAGGGGAAGAGCAGGGCGCTTGAGAAGTTATCACTGGTTAAGGAATCTCTGAATAAGTCGACAGGATGGGGGTTCGGGGGAAGGGGAAATCAAGTCTCATTATAACTCATTGATAGTTAGTCCTTCCCCCGTAGAAAAACTTGTAGGGATAAAAGCAGAGTTTCATCAATGTACACCACGCTTATGCATGTAATCGCTATATTGCTGATCGACGACCCGGATATGGTTGATCAGCCAGTGTTTCAGGTAACCGGCGGTATCTTCCAATGCCTCCTGGCCACGTAAGTTGTATTCTTCGACGAGTTCATTGACCCGTTTGACCATCTTGCGATGCTCCTTCTTGTGAGCTTCAAGGTCAGGGTAGTCGTGCTTCTCCATCAACTCCTCTTCATGTTTGAAGTGATAGCGGGTGTAGTCGATCAACTCCTCCAGAGCCTCCTGTTCATAAAAGGTGCTGGGGTGCTCTCGTGAAGCGGTGAGGAACCGATTGATGAGGCCAAGCAGTTTCTGATGTTCATTGTCGATGGATTTAATTCCGACACTGTACTCCTGTTTCCAGCTGATGTACTTGTGCTTGTCACACAGTTTGTTGTATGCAGAGAGAGCGACAACCAGGAAGCCGAGCAGCCAGGGAACCGGGTTGTCGATGCCCAGATGCACAGTTGCAAGGATGGTGGCAACCATCAGCAAGCCGATCAGCAGTGCCTTGAGGATCATCAGTGCGCGTTTTTTCATTGGCTGTCCGGACAACTATCAGGTGAGATTGAGTCATGCATGGTAATGAATAGTAGTGAGTGCTGTCAATGCATTGTCTACAGCTACATCCAGCGTTTGCCTGGATTTAAAATATGCATGGATAAATCGGTAAGGGATTGTTGTATATGATGTTTTTAGGCAGATGCTGCAGAATTCCATTTAAATTGATTTGCATCAATGGAATGTCACTGTTCCGTGATAAAATCGCCCACTCTAACTAAATCAATAAAGGGTACGTCATGAAAGAAACCTTTACAAAAGGGATGGCGAGAAACATCTACTATGGAGGATCACTGTTCTTCCTGCTGCTGTTTTTCGCGTTAACCTTCGATACCATCTCGGAACTTCCCGATCGGGATAACCGTCAGGCAATCAATGAAAGCGTCACTCTGGGCAAGAAGGTGTGGGAAGTGAATAACTGCGTTGGCTGTCACACGCTGCTTGGAGAGGGCGCCTATTTTGCACCGGAACTTGGAAACGTGGTGAAGCGTTACGGCAGCAAGGCTGCGGTGAAGGCGTTTATCATGAGCCGTCCAAAAAATGGTGTTCCAGGCCGTCGCAGCATGCCTCAGTTCAATCTCAGCGAAGAAGAGTTGCAGGGCGTGGCGGATTTTCTCGAGTATGTCGGTGGTGTTAATACCGAAAACTGGCCACCAAACATTCAGGGTTAAGGGAGAGTCGTATCATGAAATATCAATCTCAATCTGTCGCCAAGCTCTATTTTATAGCGGCGATCGGTCTCTTTGTCGGACAGATTCTGTTCGGCGTTATCATGGGACTGCAATATGTGATGGGCGACTTCCTG
>JAIVTC010000277.1:0-2220 GCA_048629055.1 Candidatus Bathyarchaeota archaeon | reverse complement strand
TGACCACGACAACATGGGGCTGCTCTTCTGCTGAGAAACCATCTCTCGTAGCCAGTTGTCTGTTCAGCACATTCACATCCGCCTCTGCCGGATCATCACCGCGCTGCAGACGCTGTTGCACCCGCCGTCTCAACTCCTCCACAGCTACCTGGATATCCAGGATGCGGTATTCGACCCCAAGCTCTTGCGCCAACTCCATGAAGGGTTTGCGATAGGGCTGCTGCAGAAATGTCGCATCAGCCACCGCGGTAAAACCCGCATTGACCACAATTTCGCACAATTCGGCAAGGCGCTGATAGGTCTTTGCAGACATTTGCGGGGTATAGATACCCTGGCCTTGACTGCTGTTGGTGCGTGCGAGAGGAGATAATCCTGCCAGGCGTTTACGCTCGATGTCCGAGGAGATCTGTATTGCAGGCATGGTTGCAACCAGGCGTCTCGCTGCGACGCTTTTACCGGAACCGGACGGGCCGCTGGTAATGATCAATATCGGTTGATCCGGTTTGATATAGCGCTCAGCCAATGCCAGATATTCACGATAAGCTGTAGTCACCTGCTCTTTTTCAACATCATTTAGCTGCTGGCCGAGGCGGATAGCCGCCACTTTGGCGCGCACCATTGCCCGATAGGTCTGATAGAAGCGCAGGAGTTCAAGACCCTCAAAATCACCACTGTATATCAACCATCGATTGAGAAAGTGCTGCGAAAGATCTGTGCGCCCGACATGATCGAGATCCATCATCAAAAATGCGATCTCACTGACATGATCTATCCAGCAGATCTCCAGGTTGAACTCGATGCCGTCGAAAATTATCAGGCGCTCATCCTCAAGAACGATATTGCCAAGATGCAGATCACCATGCCCCTCCCCGACATAGCCCTGCTGCTGACGCTGCTGCAATAATGCATGTAGTTGCCGGTAGCGCTCCAGCGTCCACTTTTCCAGCACATCAAGCCGCTGCAGGTCCTGTGGGTGATCGACCAGTTTTCTGATCAGATCAAAGTTGCCCTGCATCGCCGCCAGGATAGTTTCTGGAGACCCAAGAGTGCTGCCAGGTTCAGTTTTATCGTTCATTTTCTGAAATTCAACGATCTGCCTGGCGAGATCATCCATTCTTGCTTCATTCAGCAACTGCGGCGCATTTGCCAGTAAACTATCAGACGGAAACTGACGCATCTGCACAGCATATTCAATGGCCTCCCCATCTCCATCCAGTTGAGGAGCATCAGCAGAGCCTGTAATGGCAACCACCTTCTGATAGACGTCCGCTGCGAGACGGGAATTGAGACGAATCTCCTCATCACAAAAATGGTGACGTTTCTCCAAGGTTGAGAAATCGAGAAACCCCAGATTCAGCGGTTTTTTGATTTTCCAGGCATGACCATGCGCCACGATCACCGAGGAGATATGGGTTTCAAAAACTTTGCCGTCCAACTGGTTTGACAGCGCAGTGACGAGCTGCGCATGCTCTTCAATCGTTTTTATCATTGCACTAGAAAAATCATCTATGGTATGTTAGCATATGCTGATATTTGTCAATTCAGGAATCAATCATCATGAGTATCGAACGTGCCATTTTGGCTTTCGCAGGTTTTGCAATCCTTCTCTCCCTCGTATTCTCACAAGTTTTCAATCCTAACTGGATGTGGTTTACAGCTTTCGTTGGCCTCAACCTGTTTCAATCCGCCTTCACCGGCTTTTGCCCACTGGCGATCATCCTGAAAAAAATGGGTCTCAAGAGCGACGTTGTAGCCGACAGCGCATAAGAGCAAATGATATCGCGTTCCCATGCTCCTGCGTGGGAACGAGGTGATAGCATGGCCTAACCCAAGTTTCTACAAATTTTCAACCACATGACGGATCGCATCTGTCAGCTGCTGCAACTCCTCCTGCGCAATCATATAGGGCGGCATTGCATAGAGCAACTTGCCAAAGGGACGCAGCCACACGCCCTGCCGGATCAACTCCCGCTGCACCTGCGCCACATCCAGCGGCTGTTTCATCTCAACCACACCGATCGCTCCAAAACTGCGTACATCAGCAACATGCTCATTGTCAGCCAGTGGTTTCAGGTTAGCTTCAAAATGAGAGTGAATGGCATTGACACGCTGTTGCCACGGACTCTCCAGCAACAGTTCAATACTGGCATTGGCAACCGCGCAGGCAAGCGGATTCGCCATGTAGGTGGGACCATGCATAAAAACCTGGTTATTTGAGCA
>JAIVTC010000276.1:0-2024 GCA_048629055.1 Candidatus Bathyarchaeota archaeon | reverse complement strand
GACCGGTCGACGCTGCAATAAGCGGCAACCCCGTCCCACACCTTAAACAATCGCTGTTACAGCAGAATTTAGCCGTGGAACTGGCATTGGAGTTGCTCGGCGGCACTGCGGTGGCTGAGTATCTCACCTCGCGATTTGACAAACTCGACTCAATCATCTCGTTGACGGATCTGGTTATTGAGCAGACCGATGGTAACCCACTGTTTGTAATAACCCTGATCGATTACCTGGTCGCCAACGGCCTGCTGGAGCAGGTACAGGACCAATGGAAACTCACTGCCCCATTCGAGACTGTCTGTGCCGAGTGCCCAAAGAGTCTGAAAGATATCGTCGAACTACAGAGGGCAGTGGCGAATAAAGAAGAGATAAGCCTGCTGGATGCAGCAAGTGTGGTCGGCACAGGTTTTGACTCTCAGGCAGTCGCCGGAGCGCTGGAACTGGATGTCGATACGGTGGAGACCGTCTTCGGAGGGCTGGCAAAACGTGGTCAGTTCCTGACTCCTGCCGGCACCGCCAATTGGCCCGATGGAAGCATTGGACAGCGTTATGAATTCATCCACGATGTGTTCAGAAGCACTATGTATGATGCTTTGGCGCCGGGCAGGCGCCAACAGCTTCATCGGAATATCGCAATACGACTGACTAGTGGATTTGCTGGTCAACATGAGAGAGTGGCAGCAGAGATGGCGCTGCACTCTGAACTCGGAGGCGATCCTTTCAACGCAATTACCTGGCTGATCCTGGCTGCCGATCGGGCGCAACGGCGCTCAGCAGCCCTGGAGTCCATGACATACCTGAATCGGGCACTCGAGCAGATAGAACGCTTAGCCGAAGGGCAGGAAAAGGAAGAGCGGGAACTCAAAGTGCGCCTGCGCATGATGCGGGCGCTGATCTCCACTGCGGGCTACACCACAGTCCAGCAGGATCCTCATATCGCACGGGTGCTGGAACTCTGCAACAGGTTCGGTGACAAGCCCAGTCAGTTGCTGGTCCTGGCCTTTCAATCGGGTGCACAGATTATGCGCGGTAACCTTGTTGCAGCGAGGCGGACGACCCGAGAAGCGAGGAGCATCGAAAGCCAGGTATCCAATCCCGTGCTTCTATCGCACGAATTTCTTGCTTCAGGCATTATTTCCCTGGTAAGCGGCGAACTCGAAAAAGCAGAAGAACAGTTCATACAGTGCACGGAGTTTCTGGATGAAACAAGCCTCAGGGAGCCGTCCAAGACTTTCGGTCACGATCCCGCCGTACTTGCACTGGGCTTTTCGAGCCTGTCCGCCTGGTGTCTGGGACTCCCCGACGAAGCACGAAAACGCGCTGAAAACAGCCTTCGTCGTGCCGAAGCCATTGGGGTCGCCCAAAACAAACTCATTGCGCTTGACCTCTGTTTGTCTGTAGAGCATTTCAGGCGCGATGTGCCGGCAGCGCGATCACTTGCCAGCACCTTTGAAAGCACTCTGGAAAAATACTCGATCGAGTTCCCGTACATGCGCCCCATTACAGCCCGAAACTGGCTGGTGCTACAGGACGGCGAATCAGAAAAAGCAGTGAACGGCCTGATCAGGGATATAGCCACTGCCCGGGAAAAAAGGGCGCGGCTGTTTTCCTGCCTGAGCATTACAACGCTCGCGGAAGCATACTTGGCAAATGGGACAATAGCCGAGGGTCTGGCTGCAGCTGACGAGGCGCTTGATATCGCGGACGGCGGTGAGCGAATTTGGGAAGCGGAGACGTCTCGCGTCAAGGGCGAATTACTCAGGAAGATAAATGCCGGCGGCAAGGCGGAAGAATGCTTTCGTAAATCGGTCGAGGTGGCTGCGAGCCAGTCGGCGCTTTCTTTGGAACTGCGCGGCGCAACAAGCCTCGCAAAGTTGCTGGCAGACAGCGGCCGCGATTCTGAAGCCGGGCCGCTGCTCGAAAATACACTCGGCCGGTTCACAGAAGGTTTTGAAACTGCAGATTGGCATGATGCCAATTCATTGCTGAACACTCTGTAATTCAATAGTTCAGCTGACACGAATTCA
>JAIVTC010000275.1:0-2387 GCA_048629055.1 Candidatus Bathyarchaeota archaeon | reverse complement strand
ACCGGCTCCAGGCACATCCATGACCAGCAGACCAATGCCGGCCAGCAAAGCTTGAATGATTGCGACACCGAGGACACCCTGGGCGACACTGCGTATGGTTGCAATCGAGATGCCGGCCAGTTCCTCTCCCTGGTCACCGGCAATACGTGATGAGATTGCCAGGGTAGCACGGTGCGCAGCTTGCGTGCTCGCCAGGAACACAGCCGCAATCAATATCGAAATAATGAACTGTAAAACGCCAAGCCCTGCGCCGCCAACGGCGCTAAATAACCAGGCTCCTGCTGTCTTGAGCTGGGGTGCAATCTGTTTCAGGGCGGCCTCGAGATTGACTGAAGCAAGCGTCCAGTATTTATGCAGTTTCTCTCCAATCAGAGGCCACTCGGCGACGCTCTCGGCTGGCGGCGGTATCTTCAGTACTCCACTCTCCCATGCTGTTGAGAGCGCCTGACCTGTATCAACCATGGAGGCGCTGAGCTTGATTGTCGGCACGATCAAAAGCGTCAGCGCAACAATGGCAAACAGTGTGGCGGCCATTTTTTTCCTGCCGCCCATGACTGCGACCAACTTCACATAGAGAGGATAGATCGCTACGGCGATGATGATGGCCCACATGATAGGGGAGATGAAGGGCGAAATGATTTTCAAACACCAGTAAGCCAGCAGCAACACCATGCCGATGCGAATGGTGGCATCGAGCATGCGGTTGATGAATGCCTTGTCCTGCGGGGATTGTCGGGGTGTAGTCATTGCATGTTTTCCTGTTGATTGTTGTATGGTACTTGCGAACTCCGTCATTCCGGCATTATTTTAGCCGGAATCCATTTATTTTGGTTTGTAAGTGGTTGATTCTATAGATTCCGGCTTTCGCCGGAATGACGGTGATAGTTGTTTCACTCTTTGTTCCCGCTGACGGAGAAGCGCATGCCGACCAGGCTGGCGACCAGAATTGCCAGGTAGAACTGTCCGACGATTGCCTCCAGATAGACAAAAAAGCGGGGTACGGGTAATAGCGGTGAAATGTCACCATACCCCAGGGTTGTCAGCGTGACAAAACTGAAGTAGATCATGTGTGGAAAATTCTCCTGCCACTCTGTCGTAGCAATTCCAGAGAATGAATCCGGCGCTGCCCTCATGAGTATCAGATAGATCATGGCCCAGATCATGCCCAGCAGCAGGTAGAAGCAGATGGCGCCGGTGATTCTGTTTCGATAGACGACATCGAACGATAACACCTGTTGAATCGCCAGCCAGGCGGTTAGTGAGAAGAATCCGAGCATGACCAGCAGGTGAAGATACCCTAATCCGACATGCTCCATAATGCTTTCCGCAATGGCGATCAGCACAATGGTGGCGGCGAAGCCAACACCGGTGCGAAACCAGCGCCGCTCACTGCGGATGCTGAAGACGCCGATAATCAACATCAGGACAGTCGATGCAGTGATCAACCCCTGTCCGTAACCCTCTGCATATTGTGCGACGACTGCACTGGCAAACAGCAGTAATAGAAGAGCAAGGGTCAGGTAGATGAAGTTGTTTTCTGTTGTCATTTTGTTGGGCATAATTGAAATCACCATTGACAAGATGTACTTGCAAAATTCTGTCATTCCGGCATGTTTTTAGCCGGAATCCATTGAATTCACTGGATCCCGGCCTTCGCCGGAATGACGATTATTGTGGTCTCTGTCTCTACGCTACAAAGCCGCCAGCTTCTTCAACTGCTGCTGAAGATTCTCCAGTGCGGTCTTGCTCTCCTCAAGTTTAACACGCTCCTTCTGCACCACAGCCTCGGGGGCTTTATCGACAAAGTTCGGATTCGATAACTTCTTTTCAGTGCGTTCCTGATCACCGCTGAGTCTGCCGATCTCTTTTTGCAGACGCTGGCGTTCGGCCTCCACATCGATGAGCCCGGCCATTGGGATCAGCACCTGCATCTCGCCGACCAGGGCGGTGGCCGATTCAGGAGCCTCATCGCCTGCAGCTAGAATCTCTATCGACTCGGTGCGCGCCAGAAAATCGAGATAGGCGCGGTTATCCGTGACACGCTGCCGGTCGCTTGCGGAGGTGTTGGCCAGCAGCACCGGCACCATTTTTCCCGGTGCGATATTCATCTCGCCCTTGATCTTGCGGATGCCAAGGATGAATTGCATTACCCACTCCATCTCCTCGACGGCCTGTGCGTCCATGCGGGAGGCATCGACAACAGGGTAGGGCTGCAGCGAGATGCTTTCACCGCTGACCCCGGCCAGCGGCGCAACACGTTGCCAGATCTCCTCGGTGATAAAGGGGATGATCGGGTGGGCAAGACGCAGCAGCTGCTCGAGCACCTGCACCAGCGTCTGACGGGTTCCGCGTTTGGCGGCTTCACTGGCGTCGTCGCTGTTGAGGAT
>JAIVTC010000274.1:0-3813 GCA_048629055.1 Candidatus Bathyarchaeota archaeon | reverse complement strand
CAGTGGAAAAACAGCGCCCATGCGCAGGCGAACGTCAACTGCCTCGACTGCCACCAGGCCGATGAGGATGACGTCCATGCCATTGAGCATGAAGGCAGCGTCATCGCCACCATCGTCTCCCCCAAGGATTGCGGGCGTTGTCATGAAACAGAACTCAAGCAGCAGCAGGGATCTGTGCATACCCAGGCGCTCTCCATCATCCAGAACCGTATGCCGGCACTTGCCGAACATTTCGGCAGCCCCACAATCAACGATGCCGGCTGTGCAAAATGCCATGGTTCCAAAGTTTTGGTGCGCGGTGACGGCACCCTGGATCCCGCCACATGGCCCAATTCAGGGATTGGACGCATCAATCCGGACGGCTCGGTGGGTTCCTGCTCCTCCTGTCATGGACGTCACCAGTTTTCCAAGGCGCAGGCGCGTGAACCCGCAGCCTGCATCTACTGCCACTCAGGACCGGACTCCCCCGACAAAGAGATCTATGCAACCTCCAAACACGGCATGATGTTTGATGCGCACAGGGGTGAGATGAATATGGGCAGTGATGAGTGGGTTGCAGGCAAGGATTACTCCGCCGCCCCGACCTGCGTCACCTGTCACATGGGCGCCGCCGGAAAGATGAAATCCAACCACGATGTCGGTATGCGCGACTCCTGGAACCTCAATGCCGCCGTCTCCGAACAGCAATACCTGGTCATCTTTGAGGACGGCAGCAAGCGGGAATTATCCACTTCCGACCCGCTGCCGCGAAAAGGTGAAAGCATCAGCAAACTCGATGGCAGCATGGGAAAGGTCAAGGCGGTGGCCTCACCCAAACGCCGCCGTCAGGCGATGACATCGGTCTGCCTCGAGTGCCACAGCAAGGGTTTTGCCAACAACGCCATGCAGCAGTTCGACAATGTGGTCGAACTCTTCAACAAAAAATATGGCGAGCCTGCACAGGCGATCATGCAGGAGCTCTATTCAGAAAACGTATTGACCCCCCTCCCCTTTGATGAACCTGTCGAGATTACCTACTGGAAACTGTGGCATAACAGCGGCACACTCGCCCGCCACGGCGCTGCAATGACCAGCCCGAGCATGACATGGAAAGGTATGAATGATGTCGGCAGCGACTTTTACGGCAAGTTCCTCGGCCAGGTTCGCGATGCAGCAGGCAAGGAAAAAGGTGACGCCCTGATCAAAAAGTATGTCAATGATTCGGAACATCATGACTGGCTGAATCACCCTGAAAAAGCAAACCCGATCCTTGGTTTTGGAAAAGGCAAGGATGAGGGAGAAAGTGAGGATGCAGGTGAAAACGCTGGTGTAGAGAATGCCAATGAAGATTAATCATCTGCTGCCGGCATTCATTACCCGGCATGTGCTTTTTGCCCTGATTGTCGGTGGCGTGGCCGGCATCGGATTTATACTCTTTTTGACAGAGTTCGACCACTACACCAGCAGCGAGGAATTCTGCACCACCTGCCACTCCATGGAACTTGCTGCCGAACCCTACCGCAATTCGATACATTACAAACCGGCTTCCGGTGTACGCGCAAGTTGCGGCGACTGCCATGTCTCCGAAGGCGTCTTCGCTGCGACCTGGGATCACTTCATCGGCACCAAGGATTTGATCAGACAGCTGTTCGGCGAGAATTATGATGACCCGGTCGTCAACGCCCTGCATCTTCCCGAGGCCGCCTTTGCAGCGAGAGAGTGGTTTAAAAAGAGGGATTCGGCCACCTGCAAGCGTTGTCATGTCAAGGAGGCAATCTTTGGCGAGCGCCCTGATACGCAGCAGATCCACCTCGAGGACGCAAAGGATAAGAGTTGTATCGAGTGCCACTACAATCTGGTGCATCGCCACGTTCCAGACAAAAAAACCTTTAAACGGGACGCATGGAATAGAATGATCGAAGAGGAGTTCGGACTGGAGAAGGGATCGGCGAAAAAAATACTGGATGATGAGCAGTAAAACAGAGGGCAATGGTATTTACCTAAGCCCAATTCCACCGTCATCCCGGCGAAGGCCGGGATCCATGCCTGGAAATTAGTGCTAATTCCCTGGATTCCGGCCTTCGCCGGAATGACGGACAAGTAGAATCAGAGGAAAAACAGCATGTTACTATCATTAGGTTGTCAAACCATGCGAGAAGGCGTGATTGCCACGCTGATCTTTTTTACAGCCGGCGTCGTGCTTATTCTCGCCAGTGTCCATATCGTTCCGCACATCTGGAATCTGCAGCACATCATTATGTTTATCGGCTTTATGCTGTTACTGCTGGCCCCCATCATCCTGGTATCGACATTTCTGCTCTCTGTGCTGCCGAATGCCAAGAAAAAAATGGATCAGTGCGATCACTGACTACCAAACAACTCGAGGAGAATTGAGATGATTTCAGAACGGTGCAGAAACCAAAAAATCTGTTTTTTCCATTTGACGCCGCTCTATACGCGAACCGGATGGTATTTCAAAGTACGTGTACAACGCCATAGCAGGGGGCCGTTTCCCATGCTGCGGGATGCGAAATCTGCGGCGAAAGAGCAGTTCAAGAGTCATACGCATTAAAATATCAGGGCGTGTGCGACCAGGCATTTGCAGATGTTATGAATAGATGAAAATGCTCTCTTTTGGATGTAAATCGCTGCGCGAAGGAGTCACAACAGCGATTGTTTTCTCTATTGCCGGAGTGCTGCTGATATTGACTGCACTCTTCATCATTCCGGCAATCTCCTACCTTCCTCACATCATCATGCTTTCCGGCAGTGTGCTGCTGCTGTTTGTTCCCGTGATTATCACTGCTACGATCATAAAAAATCGTAAGCATTGACACTACCCGAAATAGGCAATTAATGCTGGCAGAGATCCAACTGACGACTGACTTTCGGCAGCATAATCACAATAATCGTAACTGCCATAACGAGCAGGCCAACAACGATCGAGACAAATCCCAGGGCGAGAAAAATCGCCGGCAATGCCGACTGCAACGATAATTGCTGCGCCACAAGCACCAGAACAATCCCGGTGACAAACAGAGCGACAGATGAGACGGCTGCCTTCTTCATTAGATTACATGCTGATTGTGTCATTCTTTCACCCCATACTTCTTGATTAACTGTCACCATATTAGCATTTGTTAATGTGCTAATCAACAACAGGTGGGGTAGATTGATGAATATTAATCAGTAGACAGTTGGCAGTTAGCAGTTAGCAGTTGGCAGTTGGCAGTTGGCAAAAGTCTAATCAGTTTGCTGCGGAGCCTCTTGCAAAACTCCAAAATTCGTCATTCCGGCGAAGGCCGGAATCTATAGAATCAACCACTTACGTGTCGAAAAAATGGATTCCGGCTAAAAACATGCCGGAATGACGGAGTTTTGCAAGAGGCTCTTCATACTGAAAACTTTCTTTTCTCTTTTTTGCTGCCTACTGCAAACTGACGACTGCAGACTGACGACTGCCAACTTTTTTACAGTCCTGCTTTCTTTGCCGCCTCTTCCCATCCTTTCGGCAGGTGGTGGGCAATGCCCTTGTGGCAATCGATACAGGTTTTGGTTGGGTCCTTTCCATCCATCGCATCCCATACATGCGGATCGTGCTGCTCGGCGCCGCGTGACTGCTGTTTTTCCAGATCCATAGAGACATAGTTATGGCAGTTGCGGCATTCACGCGAATCATTGGCCTTCATGCGTTTCCACTCGCTCAGCGCCATCGTCAGGCGATAATCCTCAAACTTCTCCTTGGTATCGATGGTTCCCATAAACTTGTGATACAACTCGGCTGATGCCTGGATCTTGCGCTTGACCTTATAGATCCACTCTTTGGGCACATGG
>JAIVTC010000273.1:0-2069 GCA_048629055.1 Candidatus Bathyarchaeota archaeon | reverse complement strand
TTAGGCGGCTGGTGGTTTATTCGCCGTTTTATTCTGCAGCCAGTGGAGTCTCTGAATACCGCCAGCCACTCACTTGCGCATGGCCGGCTCGATACCCGTGTCAGTTTAGAAGGCAACGATGAATTGTCGGCTCTGGGTGAAACTTTCAATCTGATGGCCGCAAATCTTCAATCCAGCCTGCGTCAGACGGAGGAGGGAGAGGCATTCCTTCAGAGCATGGTTGACGCTATTCCCGATGGTCTGCGCATTATCGACGATGACTACAACATGCTGCTGGTGAACCGTACGTTTCGTGAGCAGACGGGGTGTCCCGACAAACTCCGGGTGGGGCAGAAGTGCTACACCGCGGCGCATAATCTGGATGCGCCCTGTCCTGCCGAGTTGGTGACCTGCCCCCTTGAAGAGATTCGCAAAGAGAGCAAGAGAGTGAAGGTGATTCACCATCACACCCGCTGCGATGGCGATACCCTGGATGTGGAGATCTGCGCTGCGCCCATGACCATCGTCAGGGATGGAAAAGAGGTGACCTTGCTGGTTGAGTCCATTCGTGATCTTACCAAGGAGGTGCGTTTTACCCATGAGCAGCGCTTGTCTGAACTGGGTCGGCTGGCGGCGGGGGTGGCACACGAAATTTACAATCCACTGAGCTCCATGAAGCTGGCGCTGCACGCACTGGCGGGAATGATCGTAAAAGAGGGGCAGCCGGATGAAATCGGGGACTACCTGGGTATCGTGGAACAGCAGATGGATCAGTGCATCCGGATCACCGATCGCCTGCTGCATCTGAGCGCGTCTCCAACGGGCCAACCGCAGTTGGTGGATATTCAGAATGCGGTGGAGGATACTCTCAGCCTGCTGAGGTGGGATGCGCAAGAGGCATCCATCGAGATCGTTGAATCGTTTCCACAGCAGCCGTTGCGGGTGTTTGCCAATGAAGGCGAGATACGCATGCTGGCTCTGAACCTGGTGCAGAATGCGTTTCATGCCATGCCCTCCGGCGGTGTGCTGCGCATCACAGGCAGTATCGAAGATGATGAAGTGGTGGTGCGCTTCTGCGATAACGGCGTCGGGATTTCTGATGAAAACCTGCCCAGGCTGTTTATGCCGTTCTTCAGCCGCCGCGCGGATGGTGTAGAAGGCACCGGCCTGGGACTGCCCATCTGCCGGACTATCGTCGAGAGCTTTGACGGTACGCTGGAAGTGGAGAGCGAGTTGGGCAAGGGAAGCTGTTTTATTGTGAGGCTGCCGGAGGCCACTGCTGAGAGGTTGACATCATGAGCGCCAGAATACTTGCCGTCGAAGACGATAAATTGCTCAACAAGATGCTTGTGCATCAGCTGGAGGGTATGGGTCATAGCGTTACCGGTGTAGACAGCCTGCGCACTGTTCAGGAGTACCTGGAAAAGTATGAACCGGATCTGATCATCTCCGACATGCGTCTTCCCGACGGGGAGTGTATCTCTGAGTTGCCAAAGCTGTGTGACTCCTGTCCGGTCATTGTCCTTACTGCTTACGGCACCGTGAAGAATGCAGTGGAGGCTATGCAGGCGGGCGCTGCTGACTACCTCACCAAACCCGTGAGCCCCGAGGAGCTGACTCTCACGGTTGAGCGGGTGCTGGAGACTGCGGCTCTCAAGGCTGATCACCAGTTCTGCAAGGCGCGTCTGCAGGCGCAGACCGGTTCCCAATCCTTTATGATCGGGCACAGCCGCGCGCTTGAACTGGTCAAGGAGCATATCGATGCTGTTGCATCCAGTGATATGACGGTGCTGGTGCTGGGTGAGAGCGGTTCAGGCAAGGAGCTGGTTGCGCGCGCCATTCACGAGCAGAGCAACCGCGCCAAACGCAACTTCGTGGCGGTGGATTGCTGCACCCTGCAGGAGAGCCTTTTCGAGTCCGAACTGTTCGGCCATGAGAAGGGCGCCTTCACAGGCGCGCACCAGAAGAAGAAAGGACTCATCGAAGGGGCTGCGGGAGGCACTCTGTTCCTCGATGAGATCGGAGAAATTCCACCGGCCATCCAGGCGAAGCTGCTGCGTGTTCTGGAGACCGGCATATTCCGCCGTGTA
>JAIVTC010000272.1:0-8711 GCA_048629055.1 Candidatus Bathyarchaeota archaeon | reverse complement strand
TAGTCAATCCAGCCGGCACACTGTAGGTAACTCTATTGCTCAATAGATCACTCTTTCCGACAGCTCTTTTTCTTCTCTTCTCTGCTGCTAATGCAGGTGGGCGGGAAGCAGACAGCGACCATGACGGCGTCCCGGACGCATTGGACAGATGTCCAAACACCGCTCAACTGAAGAAGTTGCCGGCTAACTTCAAATATGCGCCAGCTGTCAACCCTGAAAGATTGAAACCGGGAGCACAGGCCTATCCTGTGGATAAAAACGGTTGTGAGCCCGATGCCGATGGAGATGGTGTGGTCGATAGCCAGGATTATTGCCCGGATGACAGCAAAGAAGCACTTTCCAGAGGTGTTGCTATAAATGGCTGCCCCAAACACAGTGACCAGGATGGTACGCCTGATTATCGGGATAAGTGTCCTGATACACCGCGCGGGGTCAAGACGGATAAGGATGGATGTGAAATATAACGGTTATTCACTGACTATAAAATCGGAGTGGATCTCTCCACAACCTGTGTGTCAACTCTTCCACATGGCGATTAGAAGTCCTGGCGGATCCGCTGTGAATTGGTAGCTGACTACCACCGCTGATACTCGAATATCTGGAAAGAGTGTCAAATAGGCTCCTTGACGATCTTTTTCAACTTTGAAACATCAGCCCCGGCGCTATTAGAACCACGCAGTTCAAGATTACCATCACGGCGTAGTTCGGCAATGGCGCGACTGACCGTTTCAGTCGTCAGTGAGAGTATATTCCCCATATCCTCCCTGCCTGGTATATAAAACTCTTCATCAAGAGAGTTTTCAGCGAGCCAGATCAACAGCCTCACGACGCGATAGCGGGAAGGGCCGGTCGAAAGTTTGGTCAACCAGGTGTCGGAAGTCGTCAGTGCAAGCTGCCATTTGTTCAGCAGGTTTGCGTGGAGTTCAGGGCTCTTGTGAGAGAGATCCAGTACCAAATTAGCAGGAATTTTGCACACACTGATTGTTGTCAGTGCAATGGCGTCATGCTGATACTCAGCTGCGGTGACTGCCTCTATCCCGGCAAGATCGCCTCTTCTTAAAAGTCTGACGATGCGTTGTTCGCCTGACGGCAAATATTGTTCCAGTTTCAGGACGCCATCGTGCAGAGTGTAGATATAGTCTGCCTTCTCATCGTGTGTATACAGCGTCTCTCCCTTCTCAAGCACCTTGTACTGGATGGGGGAGTGCATCTGCAGAAGATCCTCCGGCTTGAGATTGGCAAAGAGTGCAATTTCACGTGTGGGGCACAGGGCGCACTCTTCGGAAGCCAGAAATTCCTTGTTGTTTTCAGCAATTGTCATGCTATTTTCCAATGGGTATTCAGAGAGATGGCGTTGATATAAATCAATTCGGCAACGCCACTATATTAGCATATAGGAAAATAATAATATCAATTAATTCAGAATTTCATCAACATCAGCCTGGGACATTTCCTGGGCCTTATAGTCATCACCCTGTGATTCAATCTGCGCAACAAAAGCCCTGAGATGGCTTTCTGATCCTTTCAGCAGGTTTTCATAAGCCTGTATGAGGTCGTTGTGATCACTCTCCTTGATGGCTTCGCGAAGATCCAGAATATCTATCTCTTCTATCAGCGCTCCTACATAGAGAGCAGCCAGCAGTGATGCGTCTCCCTTGGCGACAAGTTCATGATAGAGATTTGATAACCCTGCATCGACAAATGCTCCCACGCTGTTATCAGTAACAGGGTCACGCAGCTCGTATTTCTCAATCATTGTGAGCATAGTATCCATATGCCGTTGTTCAGCATTCGAGATATTGTTAAAAATCGAGGAGCCCCATTTTCCATAAAGCGTGATATAGACATCACGCGCAAGCTTCTCTTCTTCACGCATGTAGAGCAGATCATCGATCTCCTCGGCGCTCAGTCCTTCGATAAACTCCTCGCTGTCACTATTACTGCTCGAAGAGCTTGAGCCAGAATCCGAACCATTGCATGAGACAAGTAATGGAGCAAGGGCAAGCAGGCAGGCAAAGAGAAATGCTTGAATATGCAGTTTGGTTTTCATTCCGTAATCTCTGTGAATAACTCTCTAATATCGATTATTTCCACTCTACCCCACCAACATGAAATGAAGCTGAATATCTCCTTTTTCCACCTCCGGAAACACCGTATGCCCGTACAAAGTACAGGGCTGATTATGGAATCAGAGAGGTTTATTTCAGCTTCAGTTCATAAATCACCTGTATATTGGCCCGTTGATATCGCCTGTGATCAGGCTTCTACTGTGTATTGTGTGTATTGGATGCGGAGTCCTTCCAAAATGAAAAATTTAATCCTTGCCGGCATGCTGATGCTGCCGGCTTTCTCCATCCAGGCTGCCGATACGGCGTCTATCCTGGTGAGTGATCAGCAAAAGCAGATGCTGGGTATTCAAAGCGAACCGCTGAAGAAGATCGGCGTCGCCTGGGGGACGAAGCATCCGGCGACTGTGCAGGTGCCCAATGAACAGCTGCGGGTGGTAAGCACGGCAGTCTCCGGCCTTGTTGAACGTCTTGAAGTTGCGGAAGGCGCTGAGGTCAAAAAAGGTGATGTGCTGGCCGTGATCATGAGCCCGAAACTGCTGGAAATGCAGCGTGATTATCTCTATGCGCTGACTGCGCTGGATCTGGCGAGCACGGCTGTGAAGAGAGATGAGAACCTCGACAAGGAGGGAGTCATTTCCAAGCGCGGCTACCATGAAACCCGCAGTGAACATATTCGCGCCAAGACCAGCGCTGATCAGATGCGCCAGCTGCTGGAGCACTCCGGCATGGATGCCGTGGATCTGCAAAACCTGATCGAGAAAGAGCAGCTCTCCAGCGATCTGAAAATCCGCGCCCCGCTGGACGGCATCATACTGGAGCAGATGGCAGTTCCCGGGCAGCGTCTTGAGGCGCTGGACCCCATCTACCGTGTTGGTCATCTCTCTCCGCTGTGGCTGGAGATCCATGCGCCAATTGACGATGTTGCCAGTATCAGGCAGGGAACAAAAATCCGGCTCGAAAAGTTTGATATCGGCGGCAAGGTCATCACCATCGGCCGTATGGTGCATGGTGAAGACCAGGGCGTCATGATACGCGCGGAAGTGACCGAGAATGCAGAGCTGCTGCGTCCCGGACAATTTGTGCAGGTTTCACTGGCCATCACCGCCGAAGGGATGAGTTTTCGGGTTCCCCGCTCGGCGTTGATTCGCCAGCATGGCTCCAGCTGGGTGTTTTTGAAAAATGCAGATGGTTTTATCGCCACGCAAGTCTCCGTCATTATCGAGGAGAGCAGTCATCTGATCATCAGCGGCCCGTTCAAGGGCGGTGAAGAGATTGCCGTATCCGGAACCTCGGCGCTGAAAGCCATCTGGCTGGAAGCGGGCAAATGATGCTCGCAAAGATGATCGAATTTGCGCTGACGCAGCGGCTGATGATGCTGCTGGTCGTACTCCTGCTGTCTGGGGGCGGCTGGTATGCTTTCCAGAAGACGCCGATCGATGCCTTCCCCGATGTCTCCAATATCCAGGTCAAGGTCATCATCAAAGCTGCGGGTATGACTCCCGGCGAGGTCGAGGAGAGAATCACCGCGCTGGTCGAGGTGGAGCTGCTGGGGATCCCGCGCATGACCATGCTGCGTTCTGTCGCCAAGTATGCGCTCACCGACATCACCGTGGACTTCGAGGAGGGGACGGATATCTACTGGGCCAGGCAGCAGGTCAGCGAACGGCTGAGTGCAATCTGGGAAGATCTTCCCGACGGAGTTTCCGGCGGCATCGCTCCAATGACCACGCCGCTGGGCGAGATGTTCATGTTTACCATCACCGGCGGGGATCTGTCGCTGATGGAGCGCCGAGATCTGCTCGACTGGGTGATTCGCCCTGCGTTGCGCAGTGTGCCCGGTGTGGCGGACGTCAATGCGCTGGGAGGTCTGGCGCGCAGCTTTGAGGTGGTGCCGGACAGCGCCAGGATGCTCTCCCGCGGCATCAGCCTGGAGCAGCTCAAAACGGCGCTGGAATCGAATAACCGCAACGACGGCGCCGGTCGCCTCAACGACGGTGAAGAGGTGCTGCTGGTGCGCACCGAAGGGAGCATCGAAGACCTCGATGATCTGGCGTCTATCGTGGTGCGCGCCGACCCGAAACAGCCTGTACGTGTCGGTGATATCGCAACAGTGCGTATAGGCTCTCTGACCCGCTACGGGGCTGTGACCCGCAATGGTGAGGGTGAGGCGGTGGAAGGTCTGGTGCTGTCACTGCGCGGAGCGAATGCCAGGGAGTTGGTTGCAGCACTGCATGAAAAACTGCAGGAGCTTGCTCCCGGTCTGCCTGAAGGTGTCGAGATCGATGTCTTTTATGACCGTGGTGAGCTGGTCGACAAGGCTATTGGGACCGTCAGCAAGGCTCTGGGTGAGGCCACTATTCTGGTGCTGCTGCTGCTGATTCTGTTCCTCGGGGATTTTCGCGCCGCCCTGAGCGTGGCGCTGATCCTGCCTCTCGCTGCGCTGAGCACCTTCATACTGATGTATTTCTTCGGCATGTCCGCCAACCTGATGTCGCTCGGCGGACTGGCCATCGCCGTCGGCATGCTCGTTGATGCCGCTGTGGTGGTGGTTGAGAATGTAGTCAGCCACCTCGCCGGCCAGGCAAAACATCCGAAGCTGCCGAAGCTGCACCTGATCTACCGGGCGGTGCGCGAGGTCTCGGTTCCTGTCACTTCGGGGATTCTGATCATTATCATCGTATTTCTGCCGCTGCTGACCCTGCAGGGGCTGGAAGGCAAGCTCTTTATACCGGTTGCTTTGACCATCATTTTTGCACTGTCGGCATCTCTGCTGCTCTCGCTGACAGTGATTCCGGTGCTCGCCTCTTATCTCCTGGGGGAGGTCTCGCATAAGGATCCCTGGCTGGTTCGAAAACTGCTGAATCTCTATATGCCGGCTCTGGAGTGGTCGTTGTCACATACCCGCCAGGTGTTTTCCGTGGCAATCATCATGATGCTGGTTGCTGCTGCGCTCTATACCCAGGTTGGCAAAACATTCATGCCGACGATGGATGAGGGCGATCTGATCGTGCAGCTGGAAAAACTTCCCACGATTACCCTGCAGGAGTCTCTCGCTATCGATACGCGTTTCCAGAAGGCGCTGATGAAGCGTGTTCCGGAGGTCAAGGGAGTCATAGCACGCACCGGTTCCGATGAACTCGGCCTCGACCCCATGGGGCTGAACCAGACCGATGGCTTCCTGGTTCTCAAGCCGGAATCCGAGTGGACGGTAGAGAGCAAGGATGAGTTGATTGAATCGATTCGCAAGGTCGCGGACGACTTTCCCGGTGTGGCGTATGCATTTACCCAGCCTATCGAGATGCGCGTCGACGAGATGCTGACCGGGGTGCGCGGTGATCTGGCCATCAAGATATTCGGTGATGATACGGAGGCTCTGAACCGGACTGCCGAGGCGATCGTGGCGGCTGTCAAAACCATTGACGGCGCCGAGGATGTCTACACGCCGCGCAATGAAGGAGCGCAATATTACAGCCTCAAAGTCGACCGTCTGGCCGCCGGGCGCCTGGGGCTGGATGTCGACGCCCTGGAGAGTCTGCTGCGCATCCAGGTCGAGGGGTTGCAACTGAGCACCATCTACAAAGGCAACCGCCGTATTCCACTGCTGCTGCGTGGACCGGAAAGCCTGCGTGATTCGCCGGCGAGCTTTGCCGCCCAGCATATTGTCTTGCCGAATGGAAGCCGTGGCCACTTGCATGATCTGGTGCACATGGAACGCACCGAAGGCCCCGTCTCTGTGAATCGCGAACGCGGCAAGCGCATGGCCGTGGTGATCGCCAATGTCTCGGGTCGTGACCTTGTCGGTTTTGTCGAGGAGGCCAAAGCGATGGTCGCCGGGCAGGTCAAACTGCCTGCAGGAAACTATCTCGAATGGGGCGGTGAGTTTGAAAACCAGCAGCGGGCGGCACAGCGTCTATCGCTTGTCGTTCCAATCGCACTGGGACTGATCTTCCTGATTCTTTTTACCACCTTCGGTTCGGTTCGACAGGCCATACTGGTATTGAGCAACATCCCTTTTGCCCTGATCGGCGGCGTGGTTGCCCTGTGGTTGACGGGCGAGTATCTGTCGGTGCCCGCTTCAGTCGGTTTTATCGCACTGCTGGGTATTGCCGTGCTCAATGGCGTGGTGATGCTGACCTATTTCAACCAGCTGCTTGCGCTGGGCCTTCCTGTCGGTGAAGTTGTGCTGGAGGGCGCCAAACGTCGTCTCCGGCCGGTCATGATGACAGCCACCATTGCCGCCTTTGGCCTGGTTCCCCTGCTGTTCGCCAGTGGGCCCGGTTCAGAGATTCAACGTCCACTGGCGATTGTGGTGATCGGTGGGCTGGTATCATCGACACTGCTGACACTGATCCTCCTCCCCATTCTTTACCGTCGTTTTGGCGACTCTAACCCGCAGGAGAGCTGAGATGGAATCACTCGCACTATTATCCATTGTCGTCTCAATTGCGATTGAAGACAGCATCGTTGACTGGCTGCTTGAACAGGAGCAGATATCGGGTTTTACCAGCCTGCCTGTCAGCGGTCATGGAACCTCCGTCCATTCCCTTTCGGTGCATGAACAGGTCACGGGGCGTAGAAAACAGGTTTTGTTTCAGACGCATATGCAGGCGTCACAAACCCGGGATGTGATTGATGCGCTCAAGGAGAAATTCCATGGCAGCGGCATTCACTACTGGGTCGTGCCGGTTGTGGATGCGGGCAGGCTGTGAAAACTTCTGCAACCACGGGAAGCGGTGAATCTGCTAAACTTTTAACTCAAGAAGTCGTTGCAAAACTCTAAAAGCTGTCATTTCGACTGGAAGGGGAAGTAGCTTATCAATAACCCCGTGCATGAGTGCAGTATACCGTCTCTTTTCAATCGTGGTCAGATGACCACTCCTACGTTTGGAATTTGCACATGCCGTAGGAGCGGTCTTCTGGCCGCGAAGTGCACTCATTGATAAATAAGATCTCTCACATTCATTCGAGATGACGAAGCTTACTATTTACGAGTTTTGCAAGAGGCTCTCAATGGTTCGTAAAAGTTATCTCGTGGTTTCTGGTTGTTACTATGCGCATTCTGCTGGTTGAAGATGATGCTCTGCTGGGGGAGGGGATTCAGACCGGCCTCTCCCAGGATGGCTATACCGTTGATTGGCTGACGGATGGCCGTGTGGCCGACAAGGCGCTGCAGCATGAGGTTTTCGATCTGCTGGTGCTGGATCTGAACCTGCCCGGCCTCTCCGGACTGGATCTCCTGAAAGCGCTTCGCTCAAGAGAGAGTGATATGCCGGTGCTGATACTGACTGCCCGGGATACCGTCTCTGATCGCGTCGCCGGCCTCGATGGCGGGGCGGATGACTATCTGGTAAAGCCTTTTGATATCGATGAACTCAGTGCGCGTATGCGTGCGCTGTTGCGGCGATCGGCTGGCCGGGCATCGCCATCTATCATTAACGGTGAACTCTCTATTGACCCGTCCACTCATCATGTCACCATGAATGACAGGGAGATTACCCTCTCGCAACGGGAATTCGCTATACTGGAGCTGCTTGCTGTCAACGCCGGGCGTGCTCTGCCGCGATCCCGCATTGAAGAGACGCTCTATGGGTGGGATAGTGATGTCGGCAGCAATGCGCTGGAAGTGCATATTCATCACTTGAGGAAAAAACTTGGAAACAAGTGGATCCGCACCATACGCGGCGTTGGCTACATGATGGAGAAGCAATGAACTCTGTGCGTTCACGTCTGCTGATCACCTTGTCGGGGGTTTTTCTTGCGGCCTGGGTGATCGTCGGGATCTTTGCCTATATCGAAGCCACGCATGAAGTCGAGGAGCTGTTTGATGCGGAGCTGGTTCAATCCGCAAAGTTGCTCTACACGCTCCTCGAAAGTGAAATCCGTGAAGAGGAAGAGTCCCATTTCCTGACGGCATCACATGACACCATGCATGAGTATGAATCCTCCATCGCCTTCCAGGTATGGAAAGGGGATCTACTGGTTGCCAGGTCGCAGTTTGCTCCCGAGGATCGTATCCAGGCGCCGGCGGGTTTCACTTTTTACACTTTCAACAAGCAGAAATTCCGCCTCTTCTCCATGCATGGCGCTTCAGGAATCAGCGTCAATGTCTTCCAGTCACTGGGCGTACGCAACGAGTTAACCGGCTATATTATCCGCAGTATTATTCAGCCGCTGTTTATTGCGCTGCCAATTTTGATGCTGCTGCTGTGGTTTTTGATCGGTGCTGCATTGCGGCCGCTGCAAAAGGTGGCGAAAGAGGTGCAGGCGCGTCATCCCGAAGATCTCTCCCCGCTGGAGAGCAGGAATATCCCGTCGGAAATCAGCGTTCTGATCTCCTCTCTGAATGCTCTTTTTTCCAGGCTCAGGGTCGCCTTTGAGCGCGAACAACGTTTCACTGCCGATGCAGCGCATGAACTGCGCACACCAATGGCGGCAATCAAGACCCAGGCGCAAGTCGCGCTGAGATCCCGTGACGGCGATCAGCAAGCCACGGCGCTGAAGCAAATCAATGCCGGTATCGATCGTGCAACACGCCTGATCGAGCAGCTGCTGACGATGGCAAGGGTCGATCCGGAAGCCTCCTCCAAAAACTTCATCGATGTCGATCTCTGCAAGGTTGTTACACAGGTTGTGGCTGACCTG